>NZ_JBDNJQ010000116.1:0-26233 GCF_051172895.1 Nostoc sp. CALU 1950
AAGGTGGCGATCGCATCTTGATTCCCTGGATCGATTTTCCATAAGATATCTGCTGCCTGCCTACGGGTGGAGTCATCCACATCAGGTGATTGCAGAAGTTGCACCAAGGTGGCGATCGCATATTGATTCCCTGTGCCGATTTTCTCTAAGCTTGATGCTGCTAGCCAACGGGCGGATTCATCCACATCAGGTGATTGCAGAAGTTGCACCAAGGTGGCGATCGCATCTTGATTCCCTGAATCGATTTTCCCTAAGATATATGCTGCCTGCCTACGGGTGAAGTTATCCACAGTAGTTGATTGCAGCAGTTGCACCAAGGCGGCGATCGCAAATTTATTGCCAGTGGCGATTCTCCCTAAGCTTGATGCTGCCTGCCAACGGGTGAAGTCATCTACATCTTTTGATTGCAGCAGTTGCACCAAGGCAGCGATCGCAATTTCATTGCCAGTGCCGATTTCCCCTAAGCTATCTGCTGCCCACCTACGGGTGGAGTCATCTACATCTTTTGATTGCAGCAGTTGCAACAAGGCGGCGATCGCTTTTATACGGTCTATGTGTTGCAGTTGTAATCTAGCTTCTTCTTCAATTCGACTAGAAAATTTTATCCAATTTTGTTTTTTAGTATTGAAATAACCAAAGCCCCATTTGACTATTTCCTCTACTATGTCATCGGCTCTAGAATCATCCCTAAACTCGGCAATTCCTGCGCCAGCTAAAAAATAGGCGCGATATTCATAAAATCCTTTATCTACATCTTCTCTATTCCACTTACCGCATCCGTCTTTAAAGTTCACTAAAGCATCTATAAACAGTTGCTTTTGCTGTTTGATATTTTCTTCTTCTCGCCCTAGCCAAAGTAATATTGTTTGCTTCCATTGCGGTTCAAAGATGCGATAAGTTCCTTGACTGGGATTTTTAGGAACGTGGTTGAGAAAGAAATGCCAGTCATCAATTGCTTTAGCAGCAAAGTACTCTTGAAATGAGGCATGAAAAAAAGCGTAAACAGGTTTTCTATTCGTATCTATCCCAACACAGTTTAGCCAACCGCGATTTAGTGCCAATTTCAGCAGCGAATTTTCATCATCAGTATCACCCAAAAACTGAGTAACAGAATCCTGCCGCAAACGAAAACGGCTTTCTTCTTTGTCTATTGCTGCTTTAGCTAATTCTCCCAGTTTGACATTAAGTTGCTGACGCTGTTTAGAGTTTGTTACAAATTCGGCTTTTTTCCACTTGTCGAAGTCATCAACAAATTGCTGATAGAGTCCCGCTTGAGTATCAGGTAATTTACCTTCTCTTGATTGCCAATTTAAGCATAGCAGTGTCAACCGCAGAGGATTTTTCACTAAATCTTGAATCCGTTCTTTACCTGATTCTTTCAATGCAGTGCATAACTGCTTTCCAGTTTTGGGAATAGCAACGAACCATTTGTGAATAAATTTCTCTACCTGTTCTGGATAAGAAAAATCTAACGTGCGATAGGTATCAAAATTATCAAGTGCATTAATGCTGCCATCCCACAGATTAACCCGACAGGTCAGTACAATTCGCGCTTGAGAAATAAACCCTGATTCACGGACTTGACGGGCAACTTCTGTTAGAGGATTGCCTGAAGATGCGGACATTTCATCTAACCCATCTAGCAGTAGCCACACATTATTTTGATTAAACAAAGCAACAAAATCATCTTTCATTTGCTTAGTGGCTTCAGCTTTACCTGTTTTCTCAGCAACCTGAGTCAACCAAGTTTCAAACAGATAAGATTTTAGTTCCTGACCTCGCAAATCTGCTAAAGATACCCAAATGACAATCGACTGGGGAATCTCGCGAGATACCCAGTCAGCAATCTGCTGTAACAGTGTTGTCTTTCCTGCTCCTGGTTCGCCAATAATCGCAATCCGCTTACCTTGACTTTTAGGCGTGTTCTTCTGTTTGAGAACTTCTTCAAGAAAAGCATCATGCTCCAATGTTTTGGTGATTTCTGTCTCCTTGTACAGTTCTGAACCCTGTTCTGGAGAAATATCATCCTGACGCTTAGATTGTTTTTTGCGCTCAACTAATCCCAGTGGTACGTAAACATCATCAACTTGCAGGGCGACTCCTTCAGTTGATGTCAGAGGATTTGTAGTTAGCTTTCGCCGTTCTGCCAGCATTTCACGGCAGACTTGACGCCAGTCATTGAGAGTTAACTTTGTCCCATCTTCCCCCTGAGACGACTGTAGTCAGGTGTAAGTATTGGTCTGTTGCCCAATTGTGATTTGTTGGGCAACCATTGCGCCTTTCTCTGCTTTTATCTCTTCTGCTAACTTTGCAAAGTTGTTAACAACTGACGGCTGTGACTTGATTTCATCTGCTAATTTTTGAATTTCATTAGCAATCTTAGACTGGTTGTTGTTAACTGCTGCTTCAACTTCCGCAACTGCTTGAGCAATTTCTGGGTCTGCGTCTGCTGCTGCTTTCAGTTCCAGCACTGCTTGACCATAATCTAAACGCTGTGGTTCATTTGCTTCTACAGCATTGGTGAGTAATGGCGACTTATTTTTTTGGCGGAGTAATCCGATTAACTTGCTACCTAGCGTCCATGTAGCATCACCAAGGTTTTCGCCGATTTTCTCCTGTGCTTTAGTCCAAAGTGTAGTTGCGATCGCAGTAGCAACAGCCGTCAGTGTTACAGTTACCATAAATTCACTACAAATTGAGTTAATGTAGAGATTATTTCAATTGACACAAATAGTATCACGAAAAAGCTAGGCGATTATTAGTGATATCAATAAATACAGTTCAGATAAAACCAAAATAATTGTAGAGACGGCGATTTATCGCGTCTCAAAAACCAAAATTTTTGCCAGTAGCCTTTAGCACAGGCGGGTTTTGTCTGTATAGCCGCGATTTCTAGTCGCCAGGATACTAATACCAATTCAATTAATGATTGCAACACATCCTTGGGTAAAGACGCGATGAATCGCGTCTCTACAAATGGTATTTTTGTAGCATTCTTGTTTCAAATTATGAATTATCAATTAGAAGCTACCTTTTCTGCTACAGGATGAATTATTTCCTCCAGCGTTTGGAGTAACTCTTGCTCATTATAAGGTTTAGAAAAGTAAGCGCGTGCCCCCAATTGCATAGCCAACTGCCGATGTTTATTGCTGCTACGAGAAGTCAGCATAGCAACTGGAATATTTTTGGTATCAACGTCTGAATTTACCTTACCTAAAAAGCCATAACCATCAAGGCGAGGCATTTCAATATCACAAATTACTGCCTCCACTCTCAATCCACTATGGAGTTTTTCTAAGGCATCTTGACCATCTTTAGCTTGCTCTACTTGATACCCTCCTTTTTCAAGGGTCAGAGCTAAAAAGCGGCGAACATTAATCGAATCATCTACGATTAAAATTGTGCCTTTCTGCTTAATAGATGCTGCTGATATTTTCTCTTCGTCAAATATCAGGAACGGTGTTTTTAACCTTGCTGATGGTAATTGAGTGCCTCTAGGAGTCTTCCGATTTGTAGCAATCCAATACAGCAATTCATTGACATTAACTAGTGGCACTACTCGACCATCACCGAGAATTGTGCAGTTGCTAAAACCTTCAGGTAAGGGGATATTTCCCTCGACTTGGCGAATCGCAACTTCTTGTTCACCCCAGCAACGATCTATTTGAATTGCTACTGGCTGATTATTACCTTTGACTACTAATACGCTGTTAGTACTAATGGCTGCCGGAATTTCCAACTCTGCGCTATCGTAACGTAGGCAATTAAACTCTAAATAACGAGTTAAGCGAATCAGTGGCAGCATGGTTCCTTGCCAATTTAAAACTTCGCTACCAGCCATTTCAAAAACTCGCTCGTCTTGGAGTAAAGATATTTCTGAAATGACATCTGTGGGAAATGCTAATAGAATCTTGTTGATTTCTACCAGCAGAACTCGCGCAACGGAAAGTGTAAACGGTAATGAGAGGGTGAAGGTAGTACCAACTCCTGGTTCCGTATCAACTTTGACATCTCCTCGAATTAGTTTAAGGTTGTTGCGAACCACATCCATACCGACACCGCGACCAGATAATGCTGTCACTTGCTCAGAGGTGGTAAAACCTGGTTCAAAAATTAGTGATAACAGTTCTTCATCACTAGCATTAGCGAGTAGAGAAGTATCCAGTCCCATAGCTAGGGCGCGGGTGCGAATTTTCTCCAGAGAAATGCCCCAACCATCATCACGGATAGTAATGAGAGTGCGATTACCGCGGTGAGTGGCTGTAATTTCAATCAATCCTTGTTCTGGTTTACCCAAAAGGCGACGCGTGGCTGAGTCTTCGATACCATGATCGAAAGCGTTCCTTAATAGGTGCATTAAAGGTTCGTTTAAAGCTTCTAAAATGCTGCGTTCAATTAAAGTGTTACCACCTTCAATTTTTAACTGGACATTTTTCCCATACTCTACGTTTAAATCGCGTAAAGCTCTAGGAAAACGTTCGACTAAATCAGACAACGGTCGCATTCTGATGTGATTTAGTTTGGTTTGTAACTGTTTTGATGTTTTGTTGAGTTTACGAGCAATATGGTCTGTATCATCTACACTGAGTTGCACATCTGTTGTAACTTCCTGTACCTGAACAATGGTTTCCATAACTTCCTGCGATCGCAGGTTGAAATCGTTATAGCGATCCATCTCTAAGGCATCAAAGTCACTGTCTGTACCTTGTGTTTGCTGGCTATTTTCATCTCGCATTCTCACCCCAGCAGCTTGAGTGGAAATTTTGTCGGAGACTATACGTAATTCCTGGTTTTCTCGGTCGAGAACTTGGACTCGCTGGTTGAGGTTACGAACGAGTTTGCGTAATCTTTCTAGTTGTGAGTTTAACCCATTTCGCTGAACAATCAGTTCGCCAAATAAATCATTAATTTGCTCTAGTTGTTTGCTAGGAACTCGGACGCTATTTTCATGACTTTCTCGTTCTTTAGTTGGCTCTCCTTTGCTTTCTCCAAATCTGGTATCTGAAGGATTATCTTCTCTGGCAAATATTGTATTGTGTTCAGTGACATTTACAGAATTTACGTCGTCGGCAAATTCTGCATCCACAAATGTAAAATTAGCTGCGATTGCTTCGTCTTTAACCCAAGTTTCTGGAGTTATCTCTGCTTGCCAAACAGCTGTTGACGCTACTTCTGTGTCGAGGACATCTGTGGGAAGAAGTTGTGGTATTATTTCTGCTGGTAATAGTGCTGGTAATTGCGTAGAACCACCCAAGTTAATTTCTGTAGGTAAGTTATCTAGTTGATTCGTCAGCACCAAAGCTTGCGATCGCCGCCATGCTTGCAATGCTAACTGGGCAATTTCGGAAATGCGTTCCCCGTCGCTACTCACAGTTTCCAAGTGCTGCGTTACTGACTCACAAAGCTTGCTAAAAGCTGGCAACTGGAGCATTTCACCCAAACCACCCAATTCAGCTGCCATGATCACAATTTCTTCATGCAATCCGGCTTGTTCGCTGTTTGCCAATACAGATTCTAGACGCTGCAAACACTCTTCTACTTCTGTGGAAAATAGCAAAGGGATAACGTCTTGCCCATCTTCTGGGGATAGCATGGTTGATGCATCCTCTGGGGTGGGGTCGCCCAAGCGATCGTGCAACTCATCAAAAATTGGGTAACAAAAGGTTGCTAACCACTGATCTTCAACAACATTCCCTTGTGCAAGTAATTCTACAATCTGACGCAGCCAGTCAACTCCAGATAGCAATAAACTTTGCAACTGAGTATCAATTTCTAAAGAATTTTTTTTAGTTTTTAAAACTTTAAAGGAATCTTCCAGACGGTGAGATAAATCACTTAGCGATTTAAATCCCATCATCCCCGCGCCACCTTTAATAGAATGAGTAGCACGGAGTGCAGCATTGATTTTATCCAAATCGATGCGGTTACTAGTATCGATTTCTAACAATACCCCTTCTAAGGTATTTAAGTAATCTGTTGCTTCTTCCAGAAACTGCATCTGGATTTCTAATTCTTTGTCTTGTAGCATAGTTTTTGTCCTTAGTCATTGGTCATTGGTCATTGGTCATTAGTCATTAGTCATTGGTCATTGGTCATTAGTCTTAGTAAAAGGACAAAGGACAAATGACAATGGACAAATAACAAAAGTCATTAGTCATTGGTCATTGGTCATTAGTAAAAGGACAAATGACAACAGACAAATAACAAAAGTCATTCGTCATTCATCACTAGCAAATCGCAAAGGACAAAGGACAAATGACAAATGACAAACTTAACTAACTTTGAAAGCCTCGACAGTCTCTTGCAATTGCTGGGAAATTTCTACAGTTTGTTGCAGAGATTCAGAAACTTGGCGAGAAGAATCGCTGGTGCGTTGTGATATGGCAGCGATATCTTTCATCAATTGGCTAACACTTTGGGATGTTTCAACCTGAGATGCGGTTGCAGTAGAAATCGACTGCACTAAGGAGTCAATTTGAGACGATACATCCAAAATTTCACTCAGACTTTGTTTAGCCTCCTCCACAATTCGAGTCCCTTCTACCACTTGGGTAGTGCCTATTTCCATTGCTTGGACTACTTCACTGGTTTCTCGTTGAATATTTTCAACGATTTGTTCAATTTCTTGAGTTGCTGCGGCACTCCTGACTGCTAGTTCGCCGACTTCTTCAGCCACTACAGCAAAACCTTGACCTTCTTCACCTGCACGCGCTGCTTCAATCCCGGCGTTGATGGCAAGCAAGTTGGTTTGAATCGCGATTTGGTTAATCAAGGACACCACGCGAGAAATTTGTTGCGAAGACTCTCCCAAACGTTTCACTTTCTTAGCAGTTTCACCTACAGTTTCCCGCAAAGACAGGATGTTTTGTACTGTTAAATCCATCGCGTGTCCGCTCTTGGTAGCGGTGTGAGCAGCATGGTTAGCAATGAAGGCAGCTTTTTCGGCACTTTCGGCTACAGCTTTCATGGATTGGGTCATTTGGTCAACAGCATCAAGGGTGCGGTTGATTTCGGCAGCTTGGGTGAGCGCTTCCTCTGCCAAGTGGCGGATGGCTCCTTCGTTAGAGCCAATGGCACTATTCACATGGATAGCAGCTTGTTTAACTTGGGTAACAATATCCCGGAGGCTTTCGACAATGGAGTTGAAAAAGTCGGCAACAGTGCCTATTTCCCCAGCTGTTACGTCTGCACGTACTGTCAAATCACCTCTGGCTGCTCCTTCTACGTCATTGAGCAGTTCTAAAAGTTGCTGTTGTAGTGTTTCGTCTGACCCGGTTACGGTAACATTTCTAACTTTTTCTATCTCTTCTAGTAACTTGGCTTGTTCTAAGGCATAGCCGACTTGAGTTGCTATCTGTTGAAACAAGTCAATTTCCGGCTGTTGCCAAACACGAGGAGTTTCGCAATGATGAGCAATTAATAAGCCTAAAAGTTTTTCTTGGACAAGAATCGGTACGATTAAATTACTTTTGACAGCAAATTTTTCCAACAGTTGGATGTAACCGTCGGCATTTTTCAGGCTTTGGTCTTGATGAATATTGGCAACTGCTTGCACCTCTCCATCGTGATAAGTTTCTAGATAACGTTCCCGAAAATAAGGCTCGTCAATTTGCACTCCCAGCATTTCCGGCCAATCACCAGTTACCGATTCCGCAACGACAACGCCATCCCGATTATCTGGATTCAGACTATAAATGATTACCCGGTCTGTTTTTAGCGATCGCTGAACTTCTTTAACTGCTGCGTGATAAATATCTTCAGTTTTGAGAATTTTCCGAATTCTTAGAGTAATATCTGCTAATAATTTTACCCCTTCAACGTCTAGTTCCTGTTGCTGCTCCTTAACTAAGACTTGTAATTGTTCAGCCATAAGGTTGATATTTGCACTCAATACCCCTAATTCGTCTTCTCTTTCAATTTCCAGACGGGTATTGAATTTACCTTGACCTAGCTTCGCTAATGCCGCAGTGGCATTAAGAATTGGTTGTGTAGTCAGTTTAGCTAACCGAGATGCGATCGCAGCTACAATCAATGCTGTCACTGCTGTACCAATGGCTATAATCCACAACAATTGTCTTTGCGGCTCAAATACGGTTGCTGTATTTGTAGCTAAAAGTACCTGCCAGTTTAAATCTGGTAAGCCATCTATACTACTAGCTGGTACATAGCTAACTAGTTCTTGTTTTTTCTGAGTTTTGGAAACTTCAATAAAACTATCTAGCTTTTTAGCTGCCAGCAGTTTCGGTAAACTAGAATACTCTCCCTTTGCCTCTTTCCCCAATAATTCCTTTTGGGGACTCAAGAAAACTGTTCCCGAAGCATCGAGCAAATGGTATTGTTGTCCATTAGCTACGTAGTTCTTGATGACTTCCTCTAAAGATTTTACGGGCATACGTGCTTGTACCACGCCAATGGTTTGTCCCGTCCTTGTCTCTTTCACGGGTGCAGCTAGATAAATACTCACTACACCAGTATTTTTTGCTGCTTCCGGTTTGCTGATAACAGGAGTATCTTTTTGTAAAGCGTCTTGAAAAAAGGTACGGTCTTTTTGATTTTCTAGGGGTTCGCCTGTGGATTGCACAATCAAGTTACCTTGGCGATCAAAAACAGCAATGCTGTCATAAGCTTTGTAGGCTTCGACAACACTATCTAAGACTGCTTGCTTTTGCTGAGTAGTGATACTGACACTAGCTTGAGGACTTGTCAAAAATAGCAAGTTTGATATTACTTGGATATCACCGTAGCGTCCCAGCATAAAGCGGTTAACTTTATCACTCAAGCCAGTGGCTTCGGCTTGTTGAGATTGGGTAATTTGCTTAGTAATCGACTTGTTGGCAAAACCAAAAGCGATCGCACCGATGCCCAAAACTGGTATTGTACCAATTGCGATCGCTAAAATAGTAGCTTTCTTAACCAATCCTAGCCTTGTAAAATAGGCAATCCCCTGATTCAAAGAAGAATTATTCACACTTTTATTAGTCAGCTTAGTTGGTAGCTTTACTACAGTACCAATGCCTTTTTGGGATGAAATCAGTGATGCTCGATTTTGAGCGCTATTACCTTGATTTGTGTTGGTTTTATTAAACATAAAATTAATTCTCCTAAGTATGTGAATAAGACACTAAAAATCTTTTTTTTAGTAGTAAACCCTAATCACTACGGAGAATAGAAGACTGTACAATCGCCTGTGCATCTAATACCAGTAATATTTCTTCCTGCTGCACAACGCACCCACATAAATAAGGAACTAAACTGGATGTCACTTGTCCTATAGGAGAATGAATCTCATCAACTATAAACTTGGTTGTACCTTTTATTTCTTGTACAACTAAGCCCAACACTAATGATTCTACTTGGATAACGATTACATTGTACTGCCGCAGTCGATAATCTAGGGATTCTAAATTGAGCATTTTTGGCAAATCAACTACCCAAATTATCCGACTCCGCCAATTCATTAATCCTAATATGCAAGGGGGCATATTAGGCATCGACGTAATAGATTCAACAGGCACAAGAATAGCTTCTTGTGTATGCTTCATTGATAAAACAGCAGTAGTTTGTTGATTTAGCTGGAACTTAAGATAACCATCTGCTAAGTTATTTGGGGTTGGTTTGGAAGCAAGAGTAATGTTTGTACTAGTCATTGATTTAAATTACCACTGATTTAATAGTACGTAGAAGATGTTCGCGGGTGTAAGGTTTAGTTATATAAGCATCTGCACCTTGCCTCATCGCCCACAAACGGTCAATTTCTTGATTTTTAGAACTACAAACCACAATCGGCACTTTTGCAGTAATCGGGTTTCTTCTTAGAGAACGACACAATTCAAATCCACTCATTTCTGGCATTACAACATCAGTAACGATCGCATCTGGTTTTTCTAACACAGCTTTTTCTAAACCTTCTTTTGCACCACTTGCCTTAATTACGTTGTAACCACTTTCTTTGAGATAATGGCTCATTAATTCCAATTCACTGGGAGAATCTTCTACAATTAAAATTGTGCCAAGCAAAGTCAGGCTCACTATTAAATCTCCTAAAAAAATAAATTAAACGTATTAGCTTTTTATAAGAATTCTGAATTCTGATTCCTAAATCAACCAATATGCTTAAAAACCATTTTTAGCAATTCTGATTGTGTAAAAGGCTTAGTCAAATATCCTGATGATCTGACCATTTTAGCCTTTGCTCTGTCGATAAAGCCTGTTCTACCAGTCACCATAATGATTGGTGTATTTTTAAAAGCTGAATGTTTACGTAATAATGAACATAGCTCATAGCCATCTAAACTTGGCATTTCAACATCTAGCAAAATTAGATCAGGCTTACTCCGCAGAATTTGCATTAAAGCTTTTACTGGATCGTTGATCATCACAACTGAAAATGTGTTTTCATCCAAAAAGTGTTTGATGGAATTCAAAACCGTTTGGCTATCATCAATGCAAGCAATTGTATATAGTTTTTTACCAACAGGTGGCTGAGTAATTTTATTATTCTCAGGGATATCAAAATTAATTGGTATCGGCAAGTTCTGCCCAATTTTTATATGCAGTTGTGGCTGAACTTGAGACGATTGTGTTGCAGACAAAACTTGAGAACCACCACCAGATGGAATTGATGACTGAATATTTTGTCGATTTCGTAACTGCTTTTGACAGTGTTCAACAAGTAAGCGCAAATCCAGGCGACAGAACTTTGGTAGTTCATTCAAAGAGCTTTCTGGACTGAATTCATAGCTACCTTCTTTTAAACACAGAAATGATTCCAGCACTTCTTTTGCCAATTCGTCTATCAGGCTTCCTGCTTGCACAGATGTAATATAGTCCTGATTTACTAACCAACAAATAGCTTGGTAATCCGCATTTGGTATTGATTGATGTTCATTCTTCGTCTCAAACATCAGCCGCATTTGCACGCGAGTGGCGCTGTTGAGAGCAGGAATTTGCTGGCTTAAGCGTCGCAAGTGACTGTCAAGCCGTTCAAACAGTTTATCTGAATAGGAGGCATAAGTAAGTTTACCGTCCTCTAGATAAATTGACCAAGAAACTATTCCAGTAAATATGCTTAAGCACCCTGTAGCACGCCGACTGGTTAATTGTGCCAACAGAGATAGCGGATGTAGTTTCTGGAACAACCTGTAGCTACCTATAGGAGTTGTGCTCATTTTGCTTTTACTTCAGCTAAATTCGATACGTGTAAGCTAAATTCGTATAGAGTTCTTCCACAATTTAAATTAAGTAAAAAGCATCAAACTTTTGTATTTTAAAGTACATCAGTTTACATCTAGGATTTGTGGTGAAACTCAACGACATTAGCGTTATTTTCAGATGAGGAAATCTTAGTAAATTCATAAATTGTGATTAATTTATTTGCTGTTACTGAGATTTATAAACATCTTTCGAGAATAAGACATAAAAATGTCAAGACTAGATGAAGCCACTTTCCATTGAGTAACCCCATTCTGACCACAGGAATAATACTGATTTTGTAAAGGTTAATATATTTGAACTACTGTATTTACACTTAAATACAATCTAGTATGTAAGCAAATAAGAACTATATAAAGCCACTTTTAATTAAATACACCCGTTATGACTACAGGGATAATACTGATTTTTTGGATAAAAATAAAACCAGAATTCAGAATTCAGGAGTCTGAAGATTTTAAGTAAAGTTTTATACTGTTAAAATGATTTACTGCTTTGGCAGAGTTGTTGTTCAAAAAAATTGTGCGATCGCACAGCCAATTTATTCTTACTGTTGATATTGTGCGATCGCTATGCTTACGGCTATAAATTAGGCCACATCTCTACATTAGGTATTAAGATAGCATTTATTTCCGCTTGAATTTAAAAGTCATCGCTCCTTTTCCCCCAGCTTTCCCACCACCAATCCCAAATAAACTGATTTGTCCTTCGCCATTGACTTCTACTGAGAGTTCTACCTCATCAAGCTGGAGTTTAGAATCGGGTTGGTCAGCTTCATCAAGCATTTCCCGCATTGCTTGCAGAAATCCCTTCATTTCTTGCTTGAGTTTCGTTACCTCTACTTTGTGTCTAGTAATTACTATTTCGTCTCTTTTTCGGCTGACAACTATTTCTTCTGTAGTTTCAACTCCCAGTACTCCTCCTGTATCTTTAATGCTTCTTTCTCCACTATTTATAAATGTTTCACTAGTTGTACTTGATGTTTGGGCTGTTTCTTCAGTAAGAATCCAGATGGCTTTGGGGGTGGAATTTTCTGCTGACATAAATTTAATTATTGAAATTATTCGTGATTTAAGTGGTTTTTACCAAAGCCTCTAACACCGCCGTTCTGGTTTCCAGTTCAGAGGTAGGAGCGCAAAGCATTGCATTGGTGTCAACTTAAGCTCAAATGCTTGTTCCACAGGCGTTTTACCCCCCCTTAATTCCCCCTTAGAAAGGCGGGAAAAAGAAATCCAGTTCCCTCCCCTTGTAAACTACGGTGTACACACAAGTCTGATAACCTTATCCCATATCGTTGCTGATCCCCCCTAACCCCCCTTAAAAAGGGGGAACTAGAATCAAAGTCCCCCTTTTTAAGGGGGATTTAGGGGGATCAAACCACATTTTGCACTCAGCATAGAGATGTGTGTACACCGTAGCCCCTTGTAAAGGGGAGGGTTAGGGTGGGGTGACGCGTTGAGTAATGCTAAGTGAGAGAACTGAATGTTGAGCGTAATTGTTGAGCTTTTCTAGAAGATACGGGGCAATTCTGACGACAATTTGAAGTTTAGTTATGGCAGGCAATTATTTATTTAGTTTCAGACTATAAACTGCATGACAGTGTATTACTATTATTCAGTAGCAACACGTAAACTTGCAATAGGGAAGAACAAATTAGTCAATACGAACGCAGAAATGGCTAAAAATTGGGCGATCGCGATCGGCATTAACCAGTACAACAATCTTCAGCACCTAAACTACGCCAAACTAGATGCCGAAGCTATGCGCGATTGGTTTCAAAACGAAGTGCGGTTTGACAAAGTATTTTTGTTTACAGAAGATTCTCCCCCAATTAAAACTTCTCCACCCATTCCCACTCAGGCTACTTACGGTAATTTGCGGCGGTTCTTAAGGGCAAACTTTGAAATACCACTATTAGCACCAGGGGATAATCTCTGGTTTTTCTTTGCTGGTCACGGTTGTCGTGAAGCTGATCGTGACTATCTCATGCTGATGGATAGCGATCCAGGGGATGTAGAACATACGGCAATCCCTGTTGATTATGTTACCCAAAGATTGCGCCGTAGTGGAGCAGATAATGTAGTGTTGTTTTTAGATGCTTGCCGCGATGAAGGAAGCAGGGGAGGAGAGGGTATTGGTAAAGAACATCAGGGAGTAGTCACATTTTACTCTTGCAGTCCCAGTCAAAAGTCTTATGAAATTGACCAATTGCAACACGGCTCATTTACCCAGGCGTTGTTAGACGGGTTGAGGATAGCAGGTGCAGGAAACTGCGCCACAGTAGAAAGATTGGACAGGTATTTACAATCCACAGTACCCACAATTAATCAAACCCACCAGAAAAATCCACAACATCCTTATGCTAAAGCCGAACCAGCTACCAAATTACACTTAATTTTGTTGCCCGACTATGCCACTCCCCATGATATTGACACGATGAAACTTGACGCTTATGAAGCTGAAGTAAAAGGAGATTGGGAATTAGCCAAGCAATTATGGCTTCGCGTGAATGTGGCTGCTAGGGGTTTGGATGTGCAAGTAATTGACGCATTTTCTAGAATTTTTCTGCGACAAGGAGAGTCTTCTGCACCCCCAAAAAGTCCTGAACCTTTACCAAACAGCGGGAGATCAGGAGTTTCTGAACCAGCAACTACAGCACATCAAGCTGGACTACAGGTTTTTCAGTTTGAGATTGTGAAGGTAAATGCAAGTGGTCAAGAGGTAAAACGAGATAGAAGCAAAGCCGAATATTTCACCGAAGACTTAGGAAATGGTGTCAGCTTAGAAATGATGTATATCCCCGATGGCACATTTATGATGGGTACAGAAGATGAAGAGATAGAAAGGCTTGTGCAAAAACTAAAATGGGATGGGTCTAGAAGAGAAAAACCTCAGCACGAAGTAACGGTTCAATCATTCTTCATGGGTAAATATCCAGTTACCCAAGCGCAATGGAAAAGAGTAGCAGCACTACCCCAAGTTAACCGTGACCTGAAAGCAGACCCATCTAAATTTAAAGGAGATAAACGACCAGTAGAGCAAGTATCTTGGAACGATGCAGTTGAATTTTGCGATCGCCTCTCTAGCCTCTCCAAATTTACAAATAAGCAATATCGTCTACCGAGTGAAGCTGAATGGGAATATGCCTGTCGTGCAAGCACAAATACACCCTTTCACTTTGGCGAGACGCTTACAACTGAGTTAGCTAACTACGATGGAAATTCTACTTACGCTTCTGAGCCAAAAGGAAAAAAGCGTGGAGAAACAACAGAAGTAGGCAGTTTTCCACCCAACGGCTTTGGATTATACGATATGCATGGGAATGTTTGGGAGTGGTGTCAAGATAATTGGCATGACAGCTATAAAGGAGCGCCTAGAGATGGAAGTGCATGGATAGATAATGATAATCAATATCAAGTGCTGCGGGGCGGTTCCTGGTATAACCTTCCTGGAGGCTGCCGTTCCGCGTATCGCACCTACCTCAACTCGCGCGACAACCACTTCTACCCTTTTGGTTTTCGTATTGTGTGCGCTGGCGGGAGGACTCTTTAGCCCTTTATACTTTAGCTCTTTTGCCCTTTGCTCTTATTCTCTTTACCCTTTTTGAGTGTAGCGGAGCGGAACAATCTAATTTTTTTGAAAATCAAAGGTTGAATTATAGAGAGAATTAATCTTACAGTTATTTACATGAAAACTGCTATAAAAAACACAGACAATAATCTTCTTATGCCACGCGATGTGCGACTTAGTTCTTGAAACCCCACTTCCATTCCTCTCCCCGAAACGGAGAGAGGCTTTGATTCTTGCTCCCCTTCCCTACAAGGGAAGGGGTTGGGGGTTAGGTCTGAGAGAAAGTCGCACACGGCGTTATGCAAGCAAAATATAGCTCTACTTACTTTCCTGCTTACAGTTGAGGATAAATTAATATATTTAAAGTATGAGCCTGTTGGCTTATACAGTTTTCGTCATTTTAAAGTGCGGATGAAAGGACTTGAACCTTCACTCCTTTCGGAACTAGAACCTAAATCTAGCGCGTCTGCCAATTTCGCCACATCCGCATCATCAGTTTATAATCATACCATAAGGAATTATTTTTAGCAATAGGGAATAGAGGAAGAAGCAGGGGAGGCAGGGGTAGATTAAAAAGCAGTTTTTGGTGGGGCAAGGGGGAGAATAAAAATTACCTCTTTCCCCTCTGCCCTCTGCCTCTTCTCAATGCCCCATTCCCAATTACATAACTGCAACACGAGGCAGACGATGCTTAAACCCACAGAGAATTTCCCAGGAAATAGTATTTAGTTGTTCTGCCCAATCATCCGCTGAAATTTGTTCTTTTCCCTGTTCCCCTAGCAAGGTGACTACTTCTCCTTCTTGGATATTGGGTATGGCACTCACATCCAGCATCAACTGATCCATTGTAATTGTGCCAATTTGCGAAACCCTCTGACCGCGAATTAACACCTGCATTTTATTAGAAAGACTGCGAGGAACACCGTCAGCATAGCCAATTCCCACGACAGCGAGGCGAAGTTCACGCGGGGCAATAAATTTATGACCGTAGCTGACAGATGTTCCTGCGGCAATTGTTTTAACTTGGGTAACTCTTGCTTTAAGTTGCAAAACGGGCTTGAGGTCGATCGCATTTTGTAAATGGGTTGCTGGGTAAAGTCCGTAAACGGCTAAACCGACACGCACAATATCGTAGTGCAATGCCGGATTTGTGAGTGCGGCGGCTGAATTTGCCAAGTGCAAGCAGGGTGGTTGGATTCCCATTGCTTTGATTTGAGCGATCGCTTCCTCAAATCGTTTATGCTGTTCTTCCATTGCCGTCGGATCAGGATCATCTGCTGTTGCCAAATGGGAATAAATACTGGCAATAGAAAGATGTGGTAAGCGCTGCACTAATTGCACAAATTCGCCAGCTTGCTGCCAATTAGTTCCCAACCTAGACATTCCCGTGTCTAATTTGATGTGTACGGGGACTGGAGAACCATAATTCATCGATTCCAATGTATCGGAAAATACTAGAGCTTGTTTAGGGCTACAGAGTGTGGGTTGGAGTTTCCAATGTGCGATCGCATGAATCTGCTCTGGTGTATGAGTTGCCCCTAAAATCAAAATGGGCGCTTGAATCCCACCTTCTCGGAGTTGAATTGCTTCTGGAACTGTAGCGACTCCCAGCCAACTAGCTCCCGATTGAATTACGGTTTGGGCGACTGTTACCGCTCCATGTCCATAGGCATCAGCTTTTACTACTGCCATCAACTGGGTATTCGGCGATAAAAACTGCACCAATTGCTGTACGTTGTAAGACAATGCTCCTAAATCAATTTCTACCCAAGCTCGTTGCGAAAACCACGCGTAGGGGTCGCACTGCTGATTAGGAACTACACCGGGGATTTCTTTGCGACTTAACATTTGTACTGACTCCTATCCCACCACGGCTAAACTTCAAGTTATCTATCTATACACGCTCCTAAAAGCGAGATCAGATTAAATAGGAAGTTTACCCTTCATATTGGAATTGATACAAGATATTGGGGCATTGGGCATTGGGCATTGGGAAGAGGACAAGGGGAAAGAATTGTTGTAAGTTTTCTCACCTCATCTCCCTCATCCCCCTCATCTCCCTCATCCCATGCCCAATGCCCAATTCTCCCGAAAGTATAATTTATTCTCATCTCCCTAGCAGGGTGTAATTGTGTTAATATTTATGTAAAGCTAATACCCTGAGCGCAGATAAATGGGGAAGGTTTTAGTCTTAAACGCCTCTTACGAACCTCTCAATATAACGAGCTGGCGTCGCGCTGCGGTTCTGTTAATCAAGGGCAAAGCAGAACGCGTGGAACACAACGGTAAATTCCTTTACTCGGATTTTCCGCTGCCTACCGTGATCCGGTTACGTCATTATGTACGTGTTCCTTATAAAGAAATTCCTCTGACTCGCCGAAATATATTGCACCGTGATAGTCATGCCTGTCAATACTGTGGTTACACAGGGGATGAATTGACACTAGATCATGTAATACCGCGATCGCGCGGCGGGGGTGATACCTGGGAAAACATTGTGACAGCTTGTGTCCGTTGCAATGTCAAAAAAGGCAGTCGGACTCCCCACGAAGCTCACATGCCTTTGCGTCATCCTCCCCGCCAACCTTATAGCAGCCTCTATTTCGAGGTCAGCAAACATCTTAAAAGTGGACTGCACACAGAGTGGCAAAAGTATGTTATAGGTCTTTGAGCAAAAAAGCAAAGGAGAAAGAAGAAATACCCTCTTTCTTTGGGACATAGCCAATAACTATTAGTTATGGAGTGTTAGAAAAATTCGCGGCTATATGGCTTGCAACGAAGGCGAGTGCGTCAATTCTCAAGCCTCTACTTAATGTATGGGGTTTCTTCCTTACTTCTCGTCTTCCCTGCCTTCTTTCACTGGACTTGGCTCTAAAATTATCAGAATTATCAGAATTTTCAAAGGGGATACGAAACAGGCGTTGTTCATCAAAAATAATTGTTAATTGCTCAATAGTCACAATAATGAGAATATTAAGCATAAGAATATTTCAAATATCAAGGACTAATCCTAAAGTATAAGATAGAAAATATACCCTAAGTCAGATAAAAATCCCGCTGATTCAATTCACAGAAGAGAGAAAAAGCTCCCAAAACAGATTTATGCTGCCAGATACAGCCCGATCTACTAAACTTCCTTGGTGTATGCCCTTGAATGGAATTTAGTCGAAGTTAAGCGCTGTTACTGACAAAAAATATACTTAGATGTATAGTGCAATGTCTTAATATTTTTGCGAAGATCAAAATAATGTGGCTAAATTCAGTGAACTGCTGCTCGTAGTATCTCTGAATTAAAGGAGCCTCACACTTTAAAAAAGTTCCCTATGTACTTGAATTCGCCCGTTACTCAGTTTGAGAGTTTGTCATTGACCACAGAGCCAAACCAAGAGGAACCTGAAATCGAGAAAGCGCCAGTGGAAGTTGCATTTAAAAGTCCGTCATTACCGCCATCGGTAGGTGATGGGGCTATATATCTCAGTCACCGCGGTAATTCCCTGGCACAACAAAAGTCAGAAGAACTACAAAGAACCCTTCTGGCGCACAGACACGATCGCCAGCTCGTAATTCTGCAAGATTTTCCTGACCCTGATGCCCTTTCCTGTGCCTGGGCTTACCAGTTAATTGCCCAGCAATATGATATCAAATGTGAAATCATTTATGCTGGTGCATTGAGCCATCAAGAAAATATTGCCTTGGTAAGGCTGACTAATTTACCTATCCAACGCTGGACAACGCAAACCTTGAAAACCAAAGATTTGTCATCTTATCAAGGTTTTGTATTAATTGATAACCAGGGAACTACTTCACAGCTACTATCAGCGGTACAGCAAGCTGGAATTCCCCTAGTAGTACTCATCGACCATCACAGCATACAAGGTGATCTCCAATCAGAGTTTGAGGATATCCGCCCTTACGTAAGAGCGACTGCAACAATTTTTACGCAGTATCTCCAAACAGGATTACTAGCATTAGATAGCAGCATAAATCAACACGTCAAATGCGCTACCGCCTTGATGCATGGCTTGCGATCGGATACAAATCGGCTCATGCAAGCGCAAGAAGAAGACTTTATGGCAGCGGCGTATTTAAGCCGATTTTATGACGCCCAACTGCTGAACGCCATTTTACAGGCGAACCGTTCCAAGCGGGTGATGGATGTGATCGAGCGATCGCTAAAAAATCGCATCGTCCAAAATAACTTTTCTATTGCTGGTGTCGGTTACTTACGTTACGATGACCGCGATGCCATCCCCCAAGCGGCTGATTTTCTCGTCACCGAAGAAAATGTCCATACCGCTGTAGTTTATGGCATTGTTCACGATGAAGATGATGAACTGGAGATAGTCATCGGCTCCCTGAGAACTAGCAAACTTACCCTTGACCCCGATGAATTCATCAAAGAAGCCTTTGGACAAGATAGCACAGGGCGCTTTTTCGGTGGTGGAAGAACAAGTGCAGGTGGCTTTGAAATTCCGATGGGCTTCTTATCTGGCAGCAATGAAAATTCCGCTTATGCGAAAATGAAATGGGAAGTATTCGACACTCAAATTAAGCAAAAACTGCTGAGGTTAGTTAACCCTAGAGATAACCCGATTCAGTCGGAGTAGAGGGAACCAAGGAGACGCGGAGAACTCCTAACTAATGCAGGATCAAAGTGTAGTATCCCTTCCCGATTTTTGATAAGAGTCGGGAATTTGGATTTTATTACAACATCTAAACGAAATCAAACGTTATACCAATTTGAAAAAAGAATGCGACAAATAGACCATTTGTAGAGACGCGATTCATCGCGTCTTTACCCAAGGATGTGTTGCAATCATTAATTGAATTGGTATTAATTTGCGTCTACCTATTTATTTGTGAACAAGGAGCACCATGAAATCTATAAAACTCCAAATCTTACAAACTCTGTATGAGCAAGATTTTTGTGAGTGGGTAGAGCAGACAGCAGAGCTTTTGCGATGTCTACGACACATCATTAAGATTGACCAAGCTGTATCTGACACAGCAGTTGATTTATTGCGGTCTTATCGGCTCAGTCATAATTTGGCCATTCCTGATAGTCTTATTGCAGCTACAGCAATAGTGTGGAATTACCCGTTTATCACAAAAAACCAACGGGATTACAGATTTATTCAAGGTTTAAACCTATTGCCATATCCGTAACTAGAACATCTAACACCGTGTTGCGCCGGACAGATGGCAGATCAACGAATGGGTAATAATGATTAAGATTAGGATAGGTTAATTCACACCAGACGTAAATCCTAACTAAGCAAGGGCTACGCTAATAAAACTAAAAGTATGGAACTATACTTAATTCGTCATGGCATCGCCGAAGACAAGGGATTAGGCATCACAGATGAGGAGCGCAGCCTCACCAAAGAAGGAAGACAAAAAACTGAGAAAGTTGCCCAGAAACTTGTTAAATTAGGTTTAAACTTTGATTTAATTCTCACCAGTCCCTTAGTGCGGGCCCGCCAAACGGCTGATATCCTGATAGCGGAAAAACTAAGCTCCCGATTAGAGGAATCTAGCCACCTCGCTCACGATGGTCAAATTTCTAGTTGGCTAAAAGACTGGTTAGAGCCAAGAAATTATTCCCAAAATACCCAACTGGCGCTGGTTGGACATGAACCTGATTTGACTAGTTGGGCAGAAATTCTCCTGTGGGGAGAAGTCAAAGAAAGTTTAGTCTTGAAAAAAGCAGGTATGATTGGGATAAAACTACCAGAAACAGGTTCTCCTTTGGGTCGTAGTCAGATGTTTTGGTTGACACAACCCAAGTACCTGCTATAACAGTTTTTCAACATTTTCGATTGTTGTTAGAACGGCTACTGTTATGGCGACAATAAATTTCTGGTAAGTTAGCTTGATCAGATATTTCAAAAAGCAAATGGTGTTGCCATGATGGTGTGCGAATACAAGCCTGGTTTAGAAGGCATTCCCGCCGCTCAATCAAGTATCAGCTATGTTGATGGGCAAAAGGGAATACTAGAATATCGTGGCATCCGGATTGAAGAACTAGCAGAAAAAAGTACATTCCTAGAAACTGCTTATCTCTTAATCTGGGGCGAACTGCCAAGTAAGGAAGAACTAAAAACATTTGAGCATGAAGTTCGTTTCCACAGGCGAATAAAGTACCGCATTCGGGACATGATGAAATGCTTTCCAGAAAGCGGTCATCCAATGGATGCCTTACAAGCCTCTGCTGCTGCTTTAGGCTTGTTTTATTCGCTCCGGGATTTACATAATCCTGCCTATATTCGAGATTCAGTGGTACGCCTGATAGCAACGATTCCCACAATGGTGGCGGCGTTCCAACTGATGCGAAAAGGAAATGACCCGGTACGTCCCCGTGATGACTTAGACTATTCCGCCAACTTTCTATACATGCTCAATGAGCAAGAACCCGATCCTTTAATGGCGCGGATTTTTGATATCTGCTTGATCCTTCAAGTTGAGCATACAATGAATGCTTCTACCTTCAGTGCCAGGGTGACAGCTTCCACCTTGACTGATCCTTACGCTGTGGTTGCTAGTGCTGTGGGAACATTGGGTGGGCCCCTGCATGGCGGAGCGAATGAAGAAGTAATTCAGATGTTGGAAAAAATTGGCTCTGTGGAAAATGTCCGTCCCTACATAGAGCATTGTCTGCAAACTAAATCTAAGATTATGGGCTTTGGACATCGTGTGTATAAAGTAAAAGACCCACGAGCCATAATTTTACAAGGACTAGCAGAACAGCTGTTTGAAAAGTTTGGGCATGACAAGTTCTATGACATTGCCCTAGAAATGGAACAAGTGGTAGGAGAAAAACTCGGTAGCAAAGGGATTTATCCCAATATTGACTTTTACTCCGGTTTGGTGTACAGGAAGATGGGGATTCCTACAGACTTGTTTACACCAATATTTGCGATCGCTCGCGTTGCCGGTTGGTTAGCCCACTGGAAAGAACAACTAGCAGAAAACCGGATTTTCCGTCCTACCCAGGTTTATAACGGTTTGCACGAAGTTACTTATACCCCCATTGACCAACGGTAAATTGGGCATGGGGAATGGGGTACAAGAGGCGGAGGAGCAGAGGGGCAGAGGGGCAGAGGGGAAAAACTTACTGCAACTTCTCCTCTGCTCCCCTGCTCCCCTGCTCCCCTGCTCCCCCATCCCCGTCTCCTCAATAGCCAATCTCAATGCCAACCATAAGTAGAAGTTCTCATCTCGCTTCAGAGGGCTAAAACCATCCAAGGATATACTAGGCATGGGAATTAGCGACAAATCTTCAATCAAGCATCATCTGGGCAAAAATTAAAAATGGGTGAATTTACAGGTATTAATTTAACTAATAGTTGTAACTCACCATGACTCGATGTCTTAAAGAGCGGAAACATGAATTCAGGAATTGACCTCCAAGGAACTTTTATTGAATCCCTCCGGGATTTAGGTATACCAGCAGGAACAGCCAAAGCGATTTGGATGCCACTGCCAATGATACTGATGCTGATTGGGGCAACAGTGGGGGTATTGGTAGCCACTTGGCTAGAACGAAAAATTTCCGCATCTGCACAGCAGCGAATTGGGCCAGAATACCAGGGCCCTTTTGGGTTGCTGGTGCCTGTAGCGGATGGTTTGAAGTTGGTATTTAAAGAAGATATAGTACCAGCCAAGTCTGACCCCTGGCTGTTTACCCTCGGCCCAATTATTGTTGTAATTCCGGTGTTTCTGTCGTTCCTGATTGTTCCCTTTGGGCAGAATATCGTTATTAGCAATGTGGGCATGGGCGTATTCTTGTGGATTGCCTTGTCAAGTATTCAACCCATTGGCTTGCTGATGGCTGGCTATGCATCTAATAACAAATACTCCCTCTTAGGGGGCTTGCGGGCAGCAGCGCAATCTATTAGTTATGAAATTCCTTTGGCGTTGGCGGTGTTAGCGATCGCTATGATGTCTAACAGCCTCAGCACCGTTGATATTGTCAATCAGCAATCTGGCTACGGCATTCTGGGCTGGAACATTTGGCGACAACCAATCGGTTTCCTGATCTTTTGGATAGCCGCCCTAGCTGAATGCGAACGATTACCCTTTGACTTACCCGAAGCGGAAGAAGAAATCGTCGCAGGATATCAGACTGAATACTCAGGTATGAAATTCGGTCTGTTCTACCTGGGTTCCTACGTTAACTTGATCCTTTCTTCCTTACTAGTAGCAATTCTCTATCTGGGCGGTTGGGACTTTCCCATTCCCCTCAACCTCATCGCTGGTTGGCTGGGAGTCAGTGAACTAAATCCCGTGTTCCAGATAGTAACTGCTGCTTTGGGGATCACAATGACCGTCTTCAAAGCCTATTTACTAGTGTTTGTCGCCATCCTGTTGCGCTGGACAGTGCCACGGGTACGGATTGACCAACTGTTAGATTTAGGATGGAAGTTTTTGTTACCAGTCGGTTTGGTTAATCTCCTATTAACCGCCGCTCTGAAACTAGCCTTTCCCTTCGCTTTTGGTGGTTAGTCATTAGTCATTAGTTATTAGTCATTTCTACAAATGACTAATGACCAAGGACAAAGGACAAGGGACAAATAACGCTGATAGCTTAAAAAGAGAGAGTGAAACATAAATGCTCAAGTTCCTGAAACAAGTTGGTGATTACGCCAAAGAAACAGTACAAGCTGCGCGTTATATTGGTCAGGGGCTTTCTGTCACCTTCGATCACATGCGGCGGCGTCCGATTACCGTACAGTACCCTTACGAAAAACTGATTCCTGGCGAACGGTTTCGCGGTAGGATTCACTTTGAATTTGATAAGTGCATTGCCTGCGAAGTTTGCGTTCGCGTTTGTCCGATTAACCTGCCTGTAGTAGATTGGGCATTCGACAAAGCCAGCAAAAAGAAAAAACTCAACCACTACAGCATTGACTTTGGAGTTTGTATCTTTTGCGGTAATTGTGTGGAATTTTGCCCCACTAACTGTCTATCCATGACAGAAGAGTATGAGCTTGCCACTTACGATCGCCATGAATTGAACTATGACAACGTAGCGCTAGGTCGTCTGCCCTATAAGGTAACAGATGACCCAATGGTTACACCACTGCGCGAACTAGTTTACCTACCCAAGGGCGTCCTCGAACCACATGGACTACCTGCGGATGCGCCACGTGCAGGTGCGCGTCCAGAAGACCTGGTAGAACAAACAGAAAAATAAATGTCATTTGTCCATTGTCATTTGTCCTACCCTGCGGGAACCCGCAGAAGCGTCTATGTTATTTGACTAATGACTAATGACTAATGACTAATGACCAATGACCAATGACTAATGACCAATGACCAATGACTAAGGATAAAAAACAGTGAATCTAGCAGAAGGAGTACAGTTTGTATCACTTGGCATACTGGGCGTGATGATGATTGGGGCGGCCATTGGTGTGGTGCTGTTCTCCAACATCGTCTATTCTGCCTTTATGCTGGGGGGTGTATTCATCAGCATGGCGGGAATCTACCTGTTACTGAATGGTGATTTTGTTGCCGCCGCACAAATACTAATTTACGTTGGTGCGATTAACGTGCTGATTTTGTTTGCCATTATGTTGGTGAACAAGCGGCAAGATTTTGTAGCATTTCCTAACTATTGGGTGCGGAAAGTACTTACAGGTTTAGTCAGTGTAGGATTGTTTGGTCTTTTAAGTACGATGGTGCTGGCTACTCCTTGGGCTTACTCTACTGCTCCTGTGGCGGGTGGTGAAAGTTCTATAATTTTGATTGGAGAACATTTCTTCACTGACTTTTTACTACCTTTTGAACTGGCTTCCATTTTGCTACTGATAGCGATGGTAGGAGCAATTATTTTGGCACGTCGTGAGTATTTGCCAGACCAACTGACACGATCCGATCTAGGGCAAACTGTTTTGACTTTGCAAGAGCGCCCCAGAGAACTGGTATCAACAACCAGCGAAACAAAAGAGTAATATTTGCGACCTTATTCGCAGATAAAAAGCCAGTTTTTTCAGGAGGGATACTCAGATTCATGCAACTCCAGTACTTTTTATTACTAGCAGCAGCTTTATTCTGCATCGGCATCTACGGTTTAATTACCAGCCGCAACGCTGTGCGGGTGCTGATGTCAATTGAGTTACTGCTCAATGCTGTTAATCTGAATTTAATGGCATTTTCCAACTTCCTCGACTCAACATTAATTAAGGGTCAGGTTTTCACAGTATTTGTGATTACCGTGGCCGCAGCCGAGGCGGCGGTGGGTTTAGCGATCGTGCTTGCCATTTATCGCAACCGCGATACCGTCGATATGGAGCAGTTTAATCTCCTGAAGTGGTAACTGTGCGTGCAACTAAAGCAGGTAATCATTGCTTATAAAGCGCGGGATGCCCGGAGTAAACAATGGGCAGAAATCTGTGCGAAACAACTAGAAAGTCGCGAGTGCCATGTGTTGATGGGGCCTAGCGGGCCGAAAGACAACCCCTATCCTGTCTTTTTGGCTTCAGCGGGTCAACCAATCGATCTCGCTTTGGTACTCGGTGGCGATGGTACTGTTTTAACTGGTGCCAGACATTTAGCCCCAGCGGGCATCCCTATTCTGGGAGTGAATGTGGGAGGTCATCTGGGGTTTTTAACTGAGTCAGTGGAAGAGTTTCAGGATACTGAGAAAGTTTGGGATCGGCTGTTTGAGGATCGCTATGCTATCCAACGACGGATGATGTTGCAAGCTGCGGTGTATGAGGGTCATGGATCTAATTTGGAACCAGTGAGTGAACATTACCTGGCTTTGAATGAATTCTGTGTCAAACCCGCCTCCGCTGACCGAATGATCACCTCAATTCTGGAAATGGAAATTGACGGTGAGGTAGTCGATCAATACGTCGGGGATGGGTTGATTATTTCTACTCCTACAGGTTCTACTGGTTATACCGTTTCTGCTAATGGGCCAATTATGCATGATGGTATGGAGGCGATTACTGTTACTCCCATTTGTGCAATGAGCCTTTCTAGTCGCCCCCTCGTTTTACCCCCTGGTTCTGTGGTGAGTATTTGGCCTTTGGGGGATTACGATTTGAGTACTAAGCTGTGGACAGATGGAGTGTTGGGGACTTCGATTTGGCCAGGACACCGCGTTGATGTGCGGATGGCAGATTGTCGGGCTAAATTTATTATTTTGCGCGAGAACAATTCCTACTATCAGACGCTACGGGAGAAGTTGCTTTGGGCAGGTACAAGAGTTCACTACAGCAATAATCACCGTAATTAATTAAGTATTTTAGAGTGCATCTACCGCAGATTGCGTAGGCGTAGCCCGTCGTAGACATCGCGTACCCACCAACACCGCAAGCATCGCAACCAAAATTATTCAAGCCCCTGGATTCATCCGGGGGTTTTCTGCCCTTACTTTCTTTGCTGATACCAATTCAATTAATGATTGCAACACATCTTTGGGTAAAGACGCGATGAATCG
>NZ_JBDNJQ010000117.1:0-26100 GCF_051172895.1 Nostoc sp. CALU 1950
CTTTGGAAAAGGTATTTGATCCATTGAGCCAAGGGATGGAAGACCGCATGGTGCTTCCTCTACGTCAATTAGAACGACTTTTCTTTAGAGCCTGGTGCACTTGGCTGTGTTCTAGAGTAGGTTCCTCTCAACAAGAACAACGCAACCGAGAACAATTTATCTCAGTGGTGGCTCAGGTCGAGTCGGCTCTGGGTCGCACCCCAAGCCCTTACTTTCTATCGGGCTTCGGCATCGTCGATGTCATTTTTACGCCTTATGTCGAACGGATGAATGCGAGCCTTTACTACTACAAGGGCTACTCCCTACGAGAGGAAAACCCTCGCTTGAGCGCATGGTTTGCCGCAATGGAAAGCCGACCTACCTACTGCGGTACCCAGAGCGACTTTCACACCCACGTACATGATTTGCCGCCCCAGATGGGGGGCTGTTGGGAAAACGGCGAAACCCAGATGCTTCTCAATAAAGCGCGGGTGGATAACGGCCCCTGGTTTGGGCTACCAGATGTTACTTATCCAGAACCCGAAAATTCTCGCATGGAAGCTCTTAAACGAACTATCGAACACCGCATCAATATTATCCGAGTCAACCCCTTAGATGATAAATTGTTTGATCAAGCGCTACGTTGTGCTTTAACACACATGATGACAGGTGAAGACTGTGTACCTCCATCGGGATCTGATGTCGCTCTCCGATATTTGCGCGATCGCATTAATGTACCACGAGACATGTCTATCTACGCAGCCAAGCGATTGAGGGAATCCCTGGAGAAAACCGCAGCCCTTGTTGGTGATGGGCAGCCAGCCCCCATTCCCACTAAGCATCGAAGAGATCAAGACCCGTCTAACTTTGCCATCAAGTAGGATTACCGCAGCCATCCTAGCAAATGACATCTCATGTACTGGGCGATGACGGGCAGTGGCATCAGTTTATGACCGTAAACTCTCGGCGGAAGCAGTAGTGGAATGCCAGATCACAAAGGCGGACAGGATGGAGGCAATAGCCAATCACTTAACCCGCATTTCTCACAAGCTTGAGGTCAGAGGTGCAGAGGTGCAGAGGGGAAAGAACTTGGTAGGGCTGAGGTACGAAGCCCATCCTACCACGCTTGAGTGCAAACGACATTATTATCTCGGTTTGCAGGTTGCGGTAAGTTCTACATTGTAGAAAGTCCCTGGTTTGGGATTAATTGAACGCAATTCTTGGATAAAAGCATTAAATCTTGTATTGCTTATGCCGAAGCCAGCTTCAGCACAAGCAGATAAACCTCCTTCGATGGGAATAGAACCGGTCCTAGGACTATATACAATGAATTTATCGACGGTACTAGTGCCGACTGCAAACCCGATAACTTGGCGAATTGTTCGCAAAGCAGCATTATCTAAGGAACCACCAATACTGCCAATACTGATATTAACCGCACGACTATTAACCGCACGACTTTCAGCCACAACGGGTGTACTGATTGACAATACTGCCCCGACAATCATTAAACAGGTGAATTTCAACATTATCCTCTACTCCAAAAAATTGAAATACTAATAATTAGGTTTCGACATGGATGAAGTACATTAGAGATGCTAGCCATTTGAAGATTACTTCCGCATTACGTCTTTCCTTTTCTGAAGAATGTTAATTTCTTAAAAATTCTTTATCAAATCGTCTTTGCAGACCCTGCTGCCCAATTGGTGTTGCTTACATGCAATGAAAAACATCTATCAACAGCCATTCCAGCCTGAGACTACTATTAATTTGGTTTCACTCTCAGATAAAATTGCGTAGCCACAAACTTAACATCTCTCTTGGTCGGATCTAAGTCGTCTACTACCTTAGTTCTACCCACAGCAATCAAACCGAGAGTGAAAATTTCTTTGTTTGCCGCTTCAATTTGTTCTGGTGTTGCACGGGTTTGGCTCAAATCGATTGACGAAACTTGAGAAAACAGAGGCTTATTCAAAATAAACTGATCTGTAGAGAAACAAGGGGTGGTGATACAGACAATGCCATTGTTTTTAAGCGCAATAGAAGTACCTTTGAAATGAGCATCTGTAGCAGCGATAAAAGCTTCTTCAACTCTCAATTCCCCAAACTGGCCAATTCCCCCAAATTCCACTGGAACTATAGTACCTCTGAGAATTAGACGGCTACCATCCTGATTTTGAACTTTTGCCAGTTTGTCGAGTGGTAATTTCAGGGAACTCCAATCAATTGAAGACACATAGCATTCATTGCGAAAGACACCATCGACGCAGGGAGTAGTTTTTAGGTTGTTCTGCCTGATGAAAAATCCCCCGCATCTAGGAGAAGCACATCTGCGAAAATCCCTCCGCACCGTGTAATATCCCCACTGGGGAAAGTCTTGATTGTTGACACTGATTGCTGAAGAATCAGTAGTGTCTGGAGCAGAAATGTCCTGAGCATGGATCTTCAGAGAAAATCCGAAGCTAGCTAAAATTGCACCTAATAGGAGAATGAGGCGGTATTTGTAGTAAATTGATTTTTTGCTCATGGTATCTTTAAATTTTGTTTAAGGTTTTCAGACATCTTGTTGCAGCTCACTCGACTGAAATCCTATATAGGTAAAACACGTGGGATAACTGCTTATTATACTGTCATGCTACTTTTTTAGTGTATCAGTGACTGAAACTGTTGTTAACTAGTGAAGATAAGCTGTCAGGAAATAAAATTCTTACAGTTCAATTTAAAACTGAGCAAGTCCTTCTGTGTCACATGTTTCGCTGTCTCGCGGTTAATGCAAATTAAAAAAGCGGTCATCTGATTTGTCTGGAGAATCTTTTCTTTGATGCGACGGGTATTGGTTTGTGCATAACCAAACGGAGGTCGCGGTACAACCTAAATATACATATCAACAGGATACCGCCATGTTGAGCGCATTCTGTGGTTGAATGGCTTAGGGGATGAAAAATCCCAAACACAGCATTAAAATGAGGCGTGCAAATATCATTGTTTGAGGATAATGAATCATGTCTGCAAGAGGAGCTAGTAAAACACTAGATAGTTTGACAATAATGTATTTGATGAAAACTATCTTTATGTGTACAGTTGCAATCTGCACAATAATTTGCATTTACCCGATTAAGACATTAGCAGCAGAAAAACCCACTGCAATTTTTCATGCATTTGATCAGCAGTACAGTGATATTGAAAAGTTTGTATGTAAAATAGGGAAGCAAGGATATTCTCACATTCAAATTTCTCCAGGTCAAAAATCTAATCCGGCTCCAGAATGGTGGGCACGCTATCAACCTGTAGACTACAGCATTATTGAAGGTAGAGGTTCACTGTTCAATTTAAAAAAGCTTATTAGTCAAGCTCACAGTTGTAATGTCAAAGTGATTGCGGATGTTGTTTTCAATCACATGGCGAATTTAGATGGCAATGATGAGTTTGAAGATTTAACGAAATTTCCAGGCCTTTTGATAAGTGATTTTAATTCAGACTTAAAGCGTCCAGGTAAAAAATCTTGTAGCATTAATTATAGTGATGGCAACAGAGATTCAGAAATTAATTGTTGGTTAGGTGGACTTCCTGACCTGAGATTTACCAATAACGTTAAAAGAATTCAAAAAGCTCATTTAAAAAAATTGTTAAATTTAGGAATTGATGGATTTCGGTTTGATGCTGCCAAGCATTTGCCAGCAGATGTTGTCAAAGAGTACATCAGCTATGTGGAGCAAGAAAGTCAGGCAAAAACATGGAATTATGTTGAGGTAATTACAGATAGAGACACCAATGCAGAAGATTATAACTGGATTGCTGCTGTCACAGATTTTGCTCTCTACAATTCAATTAAAAATGCCTTTAGCTTCGGTGGGGATTTGCGTTCGCTGCGAATTTCTACAGGCATAAACGATTTGCATGGCGTTACCTTTGGCAGAAACCACGATACTATCCGCGAGATTAATTCCAATGCTATTAACCCCTATAGCGATCCTTCTGATTCTTTTTTAGCAACAGCGTATGTCCTGGCGAGAGAAAATGGTACTCCTTTAATACTGAACTGGGATAATAGAGATTCTTCTTTTATCAAACATGGTGTAAAATTCCGCCAGATTATGCATCAACGAGGAAATCAGAGAAAAAATATCAAAGAAAATATTTTAACAGGCGTTGATAGCCCGACTGTATTGCTAATGGAGCGAGGCAGTGAAGGATTTTTTGTTGTCAATAAAGGGGAGAATAAATTTAATATCCCAGTACTGGATTTGACCTTAACGAATTTGGATGGATGTTATCGGGAACTCCGTAATAACTTTACTGTTGCTATTGAACATCGCGAACAGGGGAAAAAATTTATAACTCGTTGGGTTAGTTGGAATAGAGGCGGTATGGAAGTTCAAAAACGCGATGCACTCTATTTTATTCGAGAACCTTTTAATAAATGTCAAGTGTAGACGCTTCCTCCATCTTTAAGAGGATGTTTGAAAAGCTGAAGATAGGTATGATTCGCTATTTTGAGTGTCACAAAGTAAAAGGAAGAATCCTAATTTTTCGTTGCTCTGGCTTGGCTACGCTACTTCTGATACCAAACATACTTTTCAAACGCCCTCAAAGAGAGTAGAGAATTTCATGCAATACCGAATAGCAATAATGACGTTAGATATTGCTCTGATTAAGGCTGACCAAGAAAGTCTCCTTTACCAAGTTCTACACCGCAGTGCCTAAGAATGTCATAGGCTGTTGTGACATGGAAATAAAGGTTTGGTAAAACAAAATATAGGAGAAATGGCATTCCTTGAAAAGAGAGAGTGTTGTTACGCATCTGTAGGGTAATTTCTCTCTCTTCTGAACCGTCAATTTGCTCAGGTTTAAAAGTATTTAAATGAGAGATAGTTTTTTGAATACGGTCAATAAGTTGAGGAAAAGTAGTTTCATTGTCCTCGAATTTAGGTGGTTCTATTCCTGCTAACCGTGCGGCACCTCTATTGACTATATCAGAGGCAATTTGCACTTGTTTTGATAATGGAAACATATCTGGGGATAGACGACTATTAATAAACACAGAAGGATCTATTTTTTTAGTTTCAGCATAAGCAGCACCTTTTTCAAGAATGTTTATAAGGTTATTCAGTGCGCGAATAGACACGGGTATTAAAGCTTGGTACATTGAAATGGTCATTGAGATTTCTCCAGAAAAAGTTCAAACGACTTTGAGCCGCCCATCTAATATTAGGGGGTATTGACTGTGATATTGTGTCAAGAATATGGAACCTAATTTAGTCACAGATCCAAAGATACTAAATGTTTTGAACGAACTTATACAACGGGAACCGATTTTTCATCGACCAGAGTTGGGGACGACACGTGCCGACTTTGAGCAGATGACGGAAGCCACATTTTGGGAAGTGGGTGCGTCGGGTCGGCGTTACAGTCGGGAGTATGTGTTGGATGAGATGGAGAAGCGTTATGCCAACCCAGAGGAAGATACATGGCAGACTCGCGACTTTCATTGCCTTGAGATTGCCGCCGAAAACTACCTTGTAACCTATACTCTGATTCAGGGTACTCGCATTACTCGACGCTCAACTATTTGGCGACAGACACCGCAGGGTTGGAAAATTGTGTATCACCAAGGAACCGTGGTAGAAAATGCCTGAATAGAACGTTTACACTATGTACCGATACGAGTTCTCGATATGCTATCTGACGTTGGTGTGCGACTAGAATTTTAGTGAGGCTCAAAGACAGCCCCCATAGTTAATAATCCCTGGATGCTGGATAAGAATTAGTTCTTTTTGCTTGGGACGCGATCTGTTCCCAATAAATCACGCCATCCATTCAATCCATTGCAGCGCATCGACAAGCAGTTGAGCAAATTTGTCCGGGCAAACATCCTCAAACTCCAGCATCACGCTGCAATGCTCATCACTCGTGAGGGTATTGAGTAATTCTTTAATAGTATTGCCTATTTTTGGGCTTGAGCGATTCTTCGAGAACACCGCAGGCATCGCAGAACTTTTTGGTGTACTGAGTGTATCTTAAGTTGCCATGGATGTGATAGCATACCTTCAACAATTTTAGATAGCATATCCTTTCCATGAATCAAGTTCGACTCCCCAAAGTTAGCGTCGCCGTGATTGGTTTGGTAGTTGCAAGCGTATTTTATACTACTCCCGTGTTGGGAGCTATTCTAACTAGACAAGATTTTTCGGGCGATTTTGCCTTAGTTGATGCTAGTAGCCCTTTTTTAGAGAACTTTTTGCCAGAAGAGAGCGAATATTCGGGATTTGTGGTTTACTCAGAAGACGGGATTTTGAGTGATTGGGAGCTATCCGTCAACAATCTAGACCTGAATTTGCAGCCAAGCTTTAATTCCGGCGATTTATCCCCAAATGTCGATTTTGAGCTTGATTCTAGGTCAAACTGGAATTTAGTAGTTGATTTTGGCATTGCTTTTGATGCTCCTAGATATACCTTAGAAAAAACTTCAAGCTCTGAAATTACTTTGACAGGTGAAGTGGGACGGGCAGGAACATACATCTATCAAGATTCTGCTGCCAATATTACCCTGAGTTCTTCATCTACATCAGTACCTGAACCCACTTCCCTACTAGGTCTATTGCTTGGAGTTGGTGCAATTGCTGTCTCTAAAAAAGCTGATGAGACGAAATCTGAAGTATGAATTACTGAACTCTTTACCAAAGCTTTATCGATCTACACTGCTTTGAGCCAATCACAGACCACAGAGGTACACCCCGAAGCAAAGTTAACTCAAAGGAGCAACTGCTCCAGATATGCATTCCAGTAAGGCTCCCCATCAGCAACGCCGACAGCAACGCCTATTGTGGAGACTAGCTCGCTGTAGAACCGACCAGCGCTGTCGATTCCTTCCCGCATTTTCAGCTTCAGCCCCTGCAACCCTTGGATTGTAGGACTCTCAACTTCATTTAATGCTTGGGGGATTGATTGTGATGTGTCAATGAGTGGTGTCTGTATATCTTTATTATTAGTGACTGACACCGACTCACAAAGAAACAGTTTATCCCGATTTAACCACTGCCCAAAAAATAATTAATCTTTCATCTTTCTTTTTACTTGGTTCTTTTTACTTTTTTATAAGCCCTAACCGATGACGCATTTAACCACGCGGTAGAATGGTTGCTCCAGGAGCGTGCATATAGTCAAGCGAGCACAACATCAAAAAAGGAAGTATGTATTATTACTTCTTCAAGCAGTTGCCTACTGGTTTCAAAAAACATTGCTTAGAAACGAGAGAAGATGAAGAGTATATAAAGTTGAGTATTTGTATATACATTTTTCGGCAAAGAATATGAAGAATATACAAAGATGCCTTTTTAGGCATAGATACTTAAGTAAGATATAGGAATCCTACTTGAGTCTTGCTCAGTATACTGAGAAGTCGAGCTTTGGATGTCAAGCTTCTAGGCAGCTTGATTGTTCATAAATCAAATAGGAGTCCTATATTGACTATGCAGTTATTTTGAGGTCATTCAAAATTGCTCTATTTTCAAGCTAGACATTTACACAAAATAGTCCACAAGGAGGGCATAAAAATCTTTCTCTTCTAGTAGGGCTTAGGCACTGGCAAAAAACAAATATTAAGGCTGTGTTTTAGGCATTTAATTGCCAGATTTTTTGATTATTGTTTAATAATTTCTACTGAATAAACATGATTAACAAAGCCTGAAATGAGCGATTATCCTGAATGCAAATGCTTATAATTTTGTACAGTGCTTAAGACTTAGATAGTAAGAGAATAGTTAAATAAGTGTGACATAAAAGCCAGCTAATAGGTGAATTGTCGACAAAATTACTGATTCTTAAGGTTGAGGGATAAAGTATGCCGAAAACGTCAAATTTCGGTGAGTTGTTTGTGTGGTTAACCCACACAAGCAAGGGCTTAAGAAATGAAATTACTGAAAAAATCGATTAACGCAGGGTAGGTAGAAATTTATGGCAAACATCATTGGAACCAACGGTAACGATACCCTACAGGGTAGTTCTGATCAACCAGATACGATTGACGGTAAAGCAGGCAACGATACTATATATATTGATTCTTACGGTGGGAACGACACCTTAACTGGTGGAGGTGGCAATGATAAATTCGTTTACTACTACGGCTACAGCAATACGACTGCTATCATCACCGATTTTGGTGGCGTAGGTAAAGGGAAAAACCCGACAGCATCAGTCATTGCCGAAGTGGACACCCTAGAATTCCAGGGCGATGGTTCCACTGCCCGAAATTTGCTGTTGACCCAGAAAGGCAACAATCTGGAAATCAACTTTGAAGGGGATGCTTATACAACAAGGGTTTTTGGTGCCCCAGTTATCCTGCAAAACTTTGCTTTGGAAAACCTGGAAAACCTCAACAAATCGACAGGAGCCACTGTAGACTTAGGAAATATACTGTTTTCGGGCCAAATTAGCATCACGGATAGCTTTGATGTCTTCAATGCCAACTCGACCCAAAGTACTATCTTCGACAAAAACACAGTCACATTTCTTAACGACCTCAACAATAATGTTAGCGGCTTTAACAACTCAGATGATGTCATCAATGGTCAGGGGGGCGATGACATCATTGACGGCTTGAGTGGGAATGACCTTTTGAGAGGCGGCGCAGGGAATGATACCCTCATTGGTGGTACTGGTAATGATTCTCTTGTTGGCGGTACGGGCAATGACTCCTCCACAGGGAATGACTCCCTCGTTGGTGATACTGGTAATGATTACTTAAATGTTGAATTTTCAATAGGCGATAACACCCTCAAGGGTGGCGTTGGTAACGATACCTTGAATGCTGGGGCAACATCTGGCAATAACTTACTCTTTGGGGGCGATGGCAATGATTCTCTCTCCACCTCTAACGTTTATAGCAGTGTAAATCCTAACATCTATTACCCCTCCTCAGGTAATAACACCCTAGAAGGAGGCGCTGGCGACGATACCCTGAATGCTCAGTCTCCATCAGGCAATAACTTACTCTTTGGGGGCGATGGCAATGATTCTCTCTCCACCTCTGGAATTGCAACTTATAGAGGAGACCCTAATTTTATCTCAGCAGGGAATAACACCCTCAACGGTGGCGCTGGTAGCGATACCTTGAATGCTGGGGCAACATCTGGTAATAACTTACTCTTTGGGGGCGATGGCAATGATTATCTTGATATCTCTGGTATTCCCACTTACTACGATGATAGATTCTTGTCTTCAGGCAATAATACTCTCAACGGTGGTGCTGGTGACGATACCTTGAGGGTTGAGGATTCAACAGGAAATAACTTCCTCTTTGGGGACGATGGTAATGATTCCTTCTATCTAAAATTAGAGAATCAAACGGTAGATGGGGGTAAGGGTGACGATTTGTTGTCCATTAATTACAGTGATTACGGCGCTGCTACAGGAGGGATTACAACGACATTCAATCCAACTACTAACATTGGCTCAATTACGGTTGGCGCCCGGGTTAATTACAAAGATATCGAACGATTAAATATCTCAGGTACAGACTACAATGACAACATTGTGGGGAACAGTGGAAACGATACGCTCTCCACGGGCTATGGTGGCAATGATACCATCGATGGGGGTGAGGGTGACGATGTGTTGTCCGTCAATTACAACGGTAGTGCTGGGGCAATTACAACGACATTCAATCCTACTACTAGCATTGGCTCAATTAAAGCGGGTACGAATCAGGTTAGTTACAAGAATATCGAACGATTAAATATCTTAGGTACAGACTACAATGACAACATTGTGGGGAACAGTGGAAACGATACGCTCTCCACGGGCAATGGTGGCAATGATACCATCGATGGGGGTGAGGGTGACGATGTATTGTCCGTCAATTACAAAGGTAGTGCGGCGATCGCAACAACTTACAATGCCACTACTAACACTGGCTCAATTAGGTCGGGTACGAATCAGGTTAATTACAAGAATATCGAACGATTAAATGTCTTAGGTACAAGTTACAATGACCGAATTGTGGGGAACAGTGGCAAAGATACGCTTTCTGGGGGCGTTGGTAATGATACTTTAACTGGTGGCGCTGGTAATGATCTATTTGTTTACAACAGCGACATTTCCTACAACAAAGATACTGATACTATTACCGATTTCGGTGGTGTGGGTAAAGGCTCAAATCCCTCAGCAACAGTGATTGCCTCTTTAGACACCTTGCAATTTACAAGTAATGGATTCACTGCTCAAAATCTGCAATTAACTCAAAATGGCAACAACTTAGAAATCACTTTTGAAAATCTCGCTAATAGCAAAGTCATTCTGCAAAATTTCAAATTAGAAAACCTGGATAATTTTTCAGTAACTTCTTCACGACCTGCTATTGGCAATATCCTCTTTTATGGAGAAACTAGTGTCACTGACAGTTTTGATGTGTTTGATGCAAATTCCACTCAAACGAACCTGTTCAATAAGAACACTGTTACTTTCCTAAATGACCTCAATAACAATATTACAGGTTTTGACAACTCTAATGATGTCATCAATGGTCAAGGGGGTAATGATATCATCGACGGATTGAGTGGTAATGACATCATTAGAGGTGGTGCAGGCAATGATTCTCTGATTGGCGGTGCAGGCAATGATTCTCTGATTGGCGGTGCAGGTAATAATATCCTTGACGGAGATGCCGGTGACGATATATTGAATGTTAGCGGTTCAATAGGTAATAACACCCTACAAGGAGGTGTCGGTGACGATCGCTTGAGTGCTGGCGCTTCAACAGGCGATAATCTGCTCTCTGGGGGTGATGGTAATGATTATCTTGACATCTCTGGCAGCTACATTAACAGATCTAGCGATGCCTCCGACTCTCGCTCCACAGGTAATAACACCCTAGAAGGAAGTGCAGGTAACGATACCTTGAATGGTAGCGGTTCAAGAGGCGATAATCTGCTCTCTGGGGGCGATGGCAATGATTATCTGAACATCTCTGGCGGCTACTACTCCGACTCTTCCTTTGACTACTCCGAAGATTCTCGCTCCACAGGTAATAACACCTTACAAGGAGGTGCAGGTAACGATAGCTTGTCTGCTAGCCGTTCAACAGGCAATAATCTGCTCTCTGGGGGCGATGGCAATGATTATCTTGACATCTCTGAGAGCAACCCTACTCTTTCCATAGTTAATAACACCCTCAACGGTGGCGCTGGTGACGATACCTTGTCTGCTATCAGTACAAAAGGTAATAACCTCTTTTCTGGGGGTGATGGCAATGATTCCTTCTTTTTAGGTATCGCATCCTCAGGTGATGTCCCTTCTGAACTAGCGACTCAAACGGTAAATGGGGGTAATGGGAACGATTTATTGTCCGTATATCACAATGGTACTACAAAAGGGATCGCTTCGACTTTTAATGCTACTACTAACACTGGATCGGTTACGGCAGATACGTATCTAATTAATTACAACAATATCGAAAGATTAAATATCTCAGGTACAGACTACAATGACTTGATTGTGGGGAGTAACGGCAATGATACCCTGACAGGTGGAAAGGGTAATGACAGCCTAATTGGAGGGAATGGGACTGATACCTTTGTCTTCTATAATTACAATGAAGGTGTTGACGATCTTTATGACTTCAACGCCACTAATGACTTGATTCAGATATCAGCTTTTTCTTTTGCTGGCGGATTATCAATAGGTTCACTCTCAGATGCTCAGTTTACCATTGGAACATCTGCAACGACCAGCGCTCAACGATTTATCTATGACTTTATTACAGGTGGACTGTACTTTGACCAAGATGGTAGTGCATCTGGGTTTAGTCAGGTAAAATTTGCCCAACTTTTGAGTGGATTGTCATTAAACAACAACAATTTTGTTGTTGGTTAATCGAAATTGGCGCTCTGTTGTCATCAACCGGTACGGTTTGTGAGGTGCTATTTTTAGCATCTCGTATTCCATTACTGAATGCAAGTCATAATGGATAAGCGATCACGGAGAGCAACATTAAGCTGTTCGCGTCAATCAGATAGGATTGAAGAACGTCCAACACTAGAACAATTATTAAATCGCCTCGATCGTCTTCAAACTCAGCGATTACTGCAAGAATTGGTAGAAAATAGACCAGAACTAATTGATGATATTGATGATATTGATGAGTTTGTCAGTTTGATAGACTTGCCAAAACCAAAAACAAAACAGCCTTCTACCCGTCAAAGCAAAATTGAAATATCACCTTTTTGCTCTCATGTCAAGCGGATTTTGCGGGATGGATTGAAAGAATTAGAGTATGGTTCAGAAGAAGACCCATTTACAGATGATTTGCTGGCTGTAATTGAGAAAGCGCGGGAGTTGGCAGAAAATGGAGATGGCAATAATGCGATCGCTTCCAGCGGGCGCTCCGCGCCATCGCAATTCTCGAAACTATTACCGAAACTTATGCCCAAGAATGGGACGAGTTGCTAGATTATGGTGGAGACAGTTATTCCATCGCCGAACCTCTTGACAGCGCGTGGACAGAAGCAATTTTGTGTGCAGAAATGTCTACAGGAGAAATAGTAGATTTGCAGTTGATGTTGGAATCATGGCAAGACGAAATCAGTGCAGACTTTAGTATGAGTTTAGAAGCATTGCGTCAAGGTTGGGATTATGAACCACTGCAACAAATTATGCAAGGAGATGATACCGCAGAACTTTGGGAAAATGAACGACCAAGCTTTGCTGATGATTTAGCATTGATTCGCTTGCAAATTCTTGAACGTCAAAATCGTTATACAGAGTATTTAAATCTAGCTTTAGTAGAAGAAATGACTCTGCAATACCTAACGCAATTAGCCGTTTTGGGAAGAGTAGAAGAAGCCATGTCTGCGGCTAAAATCCTGATGGAAAGAGCAGAAGAGGGTTTTGCCCTAGCAAAAATATTGCGGGAAGATGGGTATTTAGTTGAAGCGTTAGAAATATGCCAAGCAGGTATAAATTTAACAGGTAACTGTTTATATGAATTTGCTACTTGGACAAGTGATTTAGCCCAAGGATTAGAAGATAATGCCACTGCCTTAACTGCCAGCATCATTGCTTTTAAAATCAGACCATCGTTTCGATACTATGGTAAGATTCAAGACTATGCAGGAGAAACTTGGTTGACGCTCAAACAAGATTTACTGCAAACACTACGAGATCAGCCAGATTGGGGAATAAAAGAAGCTCAAGTTGGTATTTTCCTCCATGAAGGATTAATTGATGATGCAATTAGAACAGTAGAAAGAGATATTTATTATGCTTCAGAATTGGTTCATCGAGTCATGGATGCAGCAGTTTTCCATCGTCCAGATTGGGTAATTGATAACGCTCGCAGACGGGCAGAACCAATTATGGAACAAGGAAAAGCTGACCGTTATGACGCTGCGGTTAATTGGCTTAAAAAAGCAAAAGCTGCGTATCTCCAACTTAGACAAAAAGCTGAATGGTCTGCTTATCGCTCACAACTAGAAGCGGCTCATGGACGTAAACGTAAATTAATGGAATTATTTAAAGAACTGAATAAATAGTAGTCTGTCAAGCTAACTTTGACGGGTGAGACACTTCTTAAACTTCTCTTTTTTCTCTGTCTCTGTGCCCTCTGCGCCTCTGTGATTCGTTCCTTTACCCTTCAAACTTCACTTAACAGACCAATAGTATGATTAATTTAGCAACTGATACCACAAAATTACAAATACAACTTGCGGATAAATACTTCAAATTACATCCTTCCACACAAAAAATTATCCAATTATTTTCGGTAATTTATGCACCGATAGACAAAAATACATTTGTAAGTTGTCTTAGTAAAATTGACGCTTTAGATGAAAACAATAAACCTTGGGTTACAAAAACACTCAGTTTTCAAATTGATAAATTGTTAAAAGCAGGCTTGTTAATACAGGAAAGCAGGCAAGGTGCTGAATGTCATCCTTTACTCACAGAAATAGCTACTCGCCATGCTGTACAAACCGGACAGTTTGAAATCCTCGTCACAGCAGTAGAGGAGAAGCTACCAATACGTACTCACTGGAACAGAGATTCTCGGATATTCTACAACTTACGCCAGTGTATCAGAGAAATCCGCATTGGTATTTATCGTCAAGACCTTAGTTTTATTAATCAGCAAATTGAAGCTTATCAGAAGTACAGTGATAGCGAAGAAAAAATAATAATAGAAAATATCTTTGAGCAGATATACAATAATCCATTTGATGCAGATTGGTTTAACACCCTACCACAAGGATTATATGAAAGTGGTATATCCAGTATCCTCTTCAATTCAGCCTTAAAATTATCTGCTTCTGAAGATGCGTTGATGCTGCTAGAAGAAGAATGCTCTACACCTGGAAAACATTGCTCAGATTATCTGCACCTGATTTTGACAGAACAACTGTTGTTACAGAATTGTATTCAAGAAGCACAAGAAAGTCTGGAGCGGATATCAAATGAATATCAAAATAACGCTGCTATCTTTTGGGGTTGGTTAAGTTTTCTGCGGGATGATAATGAACAAGCCATCAAATATTATAAAGATGCCCTGAAAGCCATTAAAAAGGCTACAGGCAAACGCCAAATATATTTCAATACAATTGGGGGCTTATTTTTCATCCTCGCACTTTTAAAAGATGGTTCAGCGCAAAGCCTCAAAGAAGCAGAAGAATATAGCAGTTTGATGTCCCGTCAATCAGATCATTGGCTCAGGTTCACTTATGGCAGACTGAAAATGTTACTGCAAGTCCACCAAGGTGATATTACTCAAAAACAATTTGTAGTCAGTGGTCATATTTCTTCCGTAGAAGAAGAAAATAGCTTACAAACATTGTTTTGTTCGCTATGCCTTTACTGGATGGATGCTGAGAGTGCTAAAAAACGCTTACCTAATTTACTAGAACCATTGTATCGGCGATCGCTCGCCTCCGGTTATCACTGGTTGGCAATGGAAACCGCAGAACTCCTATCCCGACTCAAACCAAGTAGTAACTATAATAAACTTGCAGAGGCACTGCGAGAAGATAGCAATATCCAAACCATCGTAGATTTAATTCGACCCCAAGAAGCTTGGGAAATGTGCCTTAATGCCCTGGCAAATCTTCAAAAAGAACCACAAACACCAGGAAAACCAGAATCCGAACTGCGTTTAGCATGGTTCATAACCTTCTATCCCAGTAGATGTGTCTTACAACCAAAGGAACAAAAAGTTAATGCCAAAGGAGAATGGAGTAAAGGTCGCCCCATAGCCCTCAAGCGTCTAAGCAGTGCATTATCTGAGTTTGATTACATCACACCCCAAGATATGCGGGTATGTAGTTGTATTGAGGTATATAGTGAAGGCTATTACGGCAAAGTTGATTATACCTTCGGTGAAAAAGCCATCTCTGCTTTAATTGGACACCCTTTGGTTTTTTGGGAAGATACACCTACTATCCGTGTAGAAATTGTTAAGGGAGAACCAGAACTACTGGTTAAAAAAGGGAAACAAGATCGTCTCACCTTGGAATTTTCTCCCAAATTACCAGAATCACAAAATATTCTGCATATCAAAGAAACTCCAACCCGCATCAGAGTCATTGAAATTACTGCCGAACACAGACGCATTGCGGAGATTATTGGTATAGATAATAAATTAAATGTACCTGCGATCGCAGAGAAACAAGTTTTAGCAGCCATTAATGCCGTCTCTGGCATCGTCACCGTACATTCTGACATTGGTGGCGGTTCTGAAGGTGCAGAAGAAGTACCCGCCCAGACTCTACCCCATATTCACCTTTTACCTGCCAATGCCGGCTTGAAAATCAGCCTTTTGTCGCGCCCCTTTGCCCAAGGTGGCCCCTACTACCGTCCTGGTACAGGTGGTGAAACTGTAATTGCCGAGATTGAGGGTAAACGTCTCCAAACCCGACGAAATCTGTCTGAAGAGAAGCAACTTGCCAAAGACGCTGTAGCCGCCTGCGCCACCTTGACTCAAACTGAAGAACAAGATGGTGAATGGATAATAGAACATCCAGAAGACTGTTTAGAACTGCTGCTAGAACTGCAAGAACTAGGAAATAACGTAGTCATAGAATGGCCACAAGGAGAAAAACTGCGTGTTAGCCACAATGCCGACTTGAAAGACTTTAATTTATCAATTCAACGTCAGCAAGATTGGTTTGCAGCCACAGGGGAGTTGAAATTGAATAACGACCTAGTGCTAGATATGCAGCAACTACTAGAACTATTAGAGAAAACCCCCAGCCGATTTATCCCCCTTGGTGATGGTCAATTTTTGGCTTTAACTCAAGCTTTTCGGAAACGCCTCGACGAATTACGGATGTTTTCGGAAAAACATAGTAAAGGTATTCGTTTTCACCCATTGGCAACATTAGGGTTAGAAGATTTTGTCGATGAAGTAGGTAAGGTAAAAGCAGATAAACACTGGAAAACACATATCCAGCGTCTCAAGGAGGTGCAAAACCTCCAGCCGGAACTGCCATCTACCCTTCAAGCAGAACTACGTGACTACCAGATGGAAGGCTTTTGTTGGCTGGCGCGGCTAGCACATTGGGGTGTGGGTGCTTGTTTAGCAGACCAAATGGGACTCGGTAAGACCTTGCAAGCATTGGCAGTCATTCTCAGAAATGCCCATGAAGGGCCAACCCTAATTATTGCCCCCACTTCTGTATGTATGAATTGGGTGAGTGAAGCGCAGAAGTTTGCCCCAACTCTCAATATTATTCAATTTTCTGGTGCTAACCGCCAAAAATTATTGGATGGTTTACAACCTTTAGATATGTTGGTATGCAGTTATGGTTTATTACAGCAGGAAGAAGTAGCACAAATGCTTGCTCAGATACAGTGGCAAACTATTGTCCTAGATGAAGCCCAAGCGATTAAAAATATGACCACTAAGCGTTCTCAGGCAGCCATGAACCTAAAATCTAATTTTAAGTTGCTGACTACTGGGACTCCCATTGAAAATCACCTGGGTGAGTTGTGGAATTTATTCCGCTTTATTAATCCTGGGTTATTGGGTTCTTTTGAAAGCTTCAATCAACGCTTTGCTACCCCCATTGAAAAATATCAAGATAAACTTGCACGTAATAAACTCAAAAAACTTATTCAACCATTTCTATTGCGGCGGACAAAAAATCAAGTACTAGAAGAGTTGCCATCTCGTACCGAAATTCTCCTTCATGTAGAGTTAAGTCGAGAGGAAAAGGCGTTCTATGAAGCGTTGCGCCGTCAAGCCATATCTAAACTGACCGAAAGTGATGCAGAAGCAGGAAAGAAACATTTGCAGGTTTTAGCTGAGATTATGAAACTGCGTCGCGCTTGCTGTAATCCTAGTTTGGTTATGCCTGATACGGAATTATCCAGTTCCAAGTTGCAACTTTTTGGTGAAGTGCTGGGTGAACTGCTGGAAAATCGTCATAAGGCGTTAGTGTTTAGTCAGTTTGTTGATCATTTGCACATCATCCGCGATTACCTGGAACAGCAAGGTATTAATTATCAATATCTAGATGGCAGTACTTCAGTGGCAGAGCGCAAAAAACGGGTCGATGCGTTCCAAGCTGGTTCAGGGGATGTCTTTCTGATTAGTCTCAAAGCAGGGGGGACAGGACTTAATCTAACTGCGGCTGATTATGTCATCCATACAGATCCTTGGTGGAATCCCGCAGTGGAAGACCAAGCCTCAGACCGCGCCCATCGCATTGGGCAACAACGCCCAGTTACTATTTATCGTCTAGTAGCAAAGGATACTATTGAAGAAAAGATTGTGCAATTGCATCAGCACAAGCGAGATTTGGCAGACAGCCTCTTGGAAGGTGCTGATATCAGTGGCAAGATTTCGACGGAAGTATTGTTACAGTTGATTAGCGAAGGTTAAGGCATTTACCAAGGCTTTTTTGACTGATTATATTGCACCAATTCTCGCACAATTTCTGGCAGACTCACGCCCCGCGCTTTCTGGCATCGGTGTTGCCTCACTCGCCTCCCCAGAAACATTAGTTGAGATTGAGGCAACAGCAGCCCTTAAGTACACTTCTGAAGAATGGAGATTTAACGATATGGAGATGAATATTACTTCTGAAGGAAGCAATCCCTCGGTTCTAATTCAGATGGAAGCTGCGATTAATGCTCATGACATTGATGCGTTCGTGAACTGCTTTGCTAATGACTTTGTGGGTGAACAGCCAGTACACCCGAAGCGAAACGTCACTGGCGCAGAACAGGTGCGAAAGAACTGGACTGGTATCTTTGCTCAAGTTCCCGACCTCCAAGCAAAATTAGTTGCCCATACGATCGCTGGTGACATGGGTTGGTCGGAGTGGCATTGGCAAGGAAAACATATAAACAGCACAGAATTCAATATGCGAGGCGTTGTCGTTGTTGGACTAAGAGAAAACACGATCGCATGGGCGCGGCTGTACATGGAGCCAGTTCAAAGCCTACCAAAGTAACACTGGCGACCATCCTACTTCCAATTTCCGACTTGCTCATTAGCAACGACCAAACTATGAACGCAAATCGGTGTGTAATTCCCCTTGCCAAGTCTCCCCAGGACTATCAAGCTTTTCGGATTAGCTCTCACGATACCAATAGATTAGCGATCGTCTTTGACAAACTGGAGTGATATCAAGGTTTTCAGCAGCAGATACTATTGTTTGCTGATTTTGATGATTTGCTCCCGCGAGTTAAACCGTGGCGCTCACTCCCTACTATCAACACATCCCCACTAATTTTTTTGACTATAATAAATAGTTTGACAGGATTGGCAGAGGATGGACACATGGGCTGGGAACTCCAACTGAACGCGCTCCCCTCGAAATGCACCTTACTCGAAAACGTCGTTAACAGTGACATTGATGCCGAATATCTTTCGTTTGTAAGGAGCTATTTTAGCCTGCGCCGCGAACAGCACAGTCGGGTCAACAAATTTCCTTATGGTGAGGCTGAATATAAACAGTTTGTCGATGCCCTTGAGGAACTCGTCGAAACGCACCCCGGAATTGAGAATCGATACTGTGATCTTTCTAGGCGATTCGATTGGATAAAATGGTTGCTGATGAAATGCGCTCTCTCCGAAGAGGAGGAATCGTTGGCTGTCACTGCAATCACGGGCCAATCAAACGTGTTACCTTCTGCACGAAGCACACAAGGATTCCCCATCCGTTGGACTCCTGCCGACAAATGCAAGTTGATTCACATTTGGCTTAGTGGAATTACTAAAGAAGATATCAAGTCTAAGTACGCTCCGGTACTTATGTACGATGCACACCTTTACAAGTGGCACCAGACGAGGGATACTGACGAGGCATTTGAATCGATCGTCAGGGACTTCACGGCACTCAAGCGATTCTACGAAGATGTGGTAGATCATTCAGAGGCTGTTCTTGTAGTCACCGACTGATACGCTTGGGTGAGTATGACTACTAACTAATTTTTGCAGCTTGTTTTTGGTCGTTCTCTAATACCGAGAAGTACAGCCGAGCATTCAGGAGCTTCTTCCACCCAGTCAACTTAAACAGGTATTCATCAAAACAGCATGAACGATACTGTACCAGCTTCGATGAGAAGCGACTGACGCACTATTCTGTTTCGATAAAAAACACTCTTGCACCAAAAGTCCGCGCTCCGGTTGAGCAACATACTCCTTTAATGTCATAGTTTGACCAAAAATTAGTATATTTTCAGTAATAAGCTTTGCAAGTACTGTATATCTAGCTAAGTACTTTTGTATGTAAATATCAGTATTAGATGTTAAAGTCTTATAGCCAAATTTTATTGAACCTTCTACTAGGGATTACTGCCCTTCTTTCAATAGGTGTTGGTTTCCTTTGGCAGTATCCTTTCGAGTTATTAAGTCACGGCAGAGTTTATTACTTTTTAGTCTCTTTACTCATCACTATCGGGACTTTGTGTGCTTGGTTCGCTAGAATTCGTTGGCAGGGCACACTGTTTTTTGCTCTTGCTTTGCTAGCGTTTAATAGCGTTTGGATATTACCTTGGTATTTGCCTAATAGCCACCAAGGGCGAGGTGAATCTATAAGAGTTCTAGAATTTAACATCAACACTCAAAATACTCAGTTGAGATATGTGGCTAATTTCGTTGAACAGCAAAAGCCTGACATAGCTGTATTAATCGAGATCAGCTCGCCCGCAATGAAAGAACTAACCGCGCACCTGCAAAATACTTTCCCGTTTAGTTACCGGACTTCTGGTGGTGGTTTGGCTGTTTTTAGCCGTTTTGGGTTGGTAAATCCTCAAGGAAAGGCACTAAGTGCAGGAACGATTTTAAGCACATCTGTAAAAATTAGTAATAAAAATATTACTTTGGTAGCAGCCCACCCAATAGTACCGATCAAACCTGATCTTTTTGCGAAACGTAACACCGCATTAGCTGAAGTAACTCAGTACTTGCAAACTCAAAAGGATAAAAGACTAATATTTGCAGGTGACTTAAACCTAACTCCTTGGTCGCCATACTATAAAAGGCTAGTTGAAAAAACGGGTCTACACAATACAAAATTGGGCTTTGGGATAGAACCTTCATGGGTTGAATCGGCAACGCATGTTCATTTACCAGCCTTGATTATAGGCGTACTTAAGCTGCCAATAGATCATATTTTTGTTAGTAATGATATCAAAGTTGTAGATTGTAAAACTATTAAAGGTGGAAATTCAGACCATCGGATGCTATTAAGCGATTTAGTCATTTAAAAATGGTCATTAGGCAGAAAAAACTTTTTCGAGGAGGAAATCCAAATTATCATTAGGATAGTATTCTTTTGTTTTTTTTCCGAACTTGAATCAATATATGGTAATGCGGCGCATCTGTCACCAGTTGAGCAAATTCGTTATCTCCACATTCTCCAACTCCAGCATCACGCCGTGACACTCACCACTCTTGCCCAAAGTTGCCCATCTCTTCTTTTGAGCCATCGCCAGCCACAAGCAAAGGCTAAAAATGCTCTTAAAAAGCTCAAAGTAAGAAAATTGAGAACTTAGATTTTTACTTGGGTTGCCACAATGGAGTGATATCAAGCTTTTCAGCAGTAGATACGACCCCCTGAGCGATATTCGTTATTTTGCCTTGGGTGATGCTCATGAAATGCCGCCTCCAGGGTTTAATGAACTTGTTTTGATCGGCTTAAATAGTGACACGCACAATGAGATCGTTGAAGTCTTTATCTCCACCACCCCGTAAATCCTCAAAGCCAAATGTATTGTTACCGAGGAGGCGAATATGATCGGCTTGATCGGAATTTCCTCCAAGGTAGGCGAAATATACCTGATCCAACTTTTGACCATTGACAACCTCGTTCACTGAAGCATTTGCAATTAAGAAAGGAGCAAAAATAGAGCCACCTGCAAACTGTCCTGACACGGTTGCTGTTTGTTGGTTTTTTACACTTAAGTCAATTCCTGTTATGCGATTATTTACCGCTGCTTGAGAGTAACCTGTTCCGCCCGGCAGAATGTCTGCCGTACCATCACCATTGGTATCAATTCCACCATTCTGGTCTACTACGCGGTAAAATCCAACAAAATTGTCGAAAGCTGCTTCACGGTTGACGGTAAATGAAGTACTAACTTGTCCTGTCAGAGAGCGCAAATCTAGCACCTCACTCTGCCCTTGCAAAGCTGATCCTGCTGAGGCACTCTGGCTAACTGTCTTAACTTCCAGCACTATATCATTAAAGTCATTGTTACCACTGTTTGGACTATCTTCAAAGCCAAAGGTGAAATTACTGGCAGTAGCACTAGAAATACGCACCGAAGTCTGGCTACTCAAAAAGACGCTGTTAGCAGAAATCTTTCTGGCTCGTAATTCATCAAGGCTACCGTTTTGAATCAATAAAGTGGAGAAGCGTGCATTTGACCCAAAATCTAAAATACTTGATAGTTCACCGCCAAAGCCATTAGGATTGTTACTGAGTGTAGAGAAGATGGTACGAGAACGAGCGATCGCAGCTTCAAGATAGCCTGTGGCATTAGGGGCAACGCCATTGATATTACCTAAATCGTCATCAACGGTGAAAGCAACGATCTCGTTGACAACGGTATTCTTTCGACTGGATAACGAAAACTGCACAAGGCTTTGAAAGTTGCTAGCAATAGAGATAATGGCACTACCGTTAGCAGCAAAGTTAGGCGCGATCGTGCCAACACTATCATTGTCAGTAATGTTCAAGATAGCAGTATCCTGTGCTGCTAAAACAGCTCCGTTTGTGGCATTTTTTAAGGACAGTGTAACTGTCTCATTACCTTCAAGCAGGCTGTCATCAGTAATATTTAAGGTGGCAGTGGCAGTAGTCTGACCATCAGCAAAAGTTACAGTTACAGGTGCGCCATTATAATCAGAACCAGCAGTTGCTGTTCCACCTGTAGCAGCCAAATCTACTGTGAAAGAACCACTCGAACCACCTGTGCGAACTAAATCGAGCGCGATCGCTGTGCCATTCTCAGCAACAGTATAGGTAGGGTTGCCAAATGCCACTGTGCCAGTAGGAGATTCTGCAACTGTCAAACCAGCTAAACTTGTACCTAAACCAATGGGACCGAGCAGTGTAGCAGCCCCTGTGCTTAGTTCAATCGTATATAGATTAGTCAAACCTCCAACGTTCAATGCTGCTACCCCCCGTCCTGAAGCTGCTGCATTTGATGCAGTAACTCGTACATTTGACGGAATATCGAAACCGCCAACTTCAGTAAAGTCTAGTGCAGCACCGTTAAGCGTAACTGACAATTGAACTATTTGGGTGCCATTGTTAGGCGGGTTCTGAATAAACAGGCTGTTGCTAGTTGGATCTAGCGTGTATTGAGTTGTAAAAGTGGTTCCATTGAAGCTGTTTGTATAGGCAGTGGCAGAAATCCCTGTAGAACCGACAGGAAGTCCATTAATTGCACCATCTGAGTTAATACCTGTTGCTCCAGTATTTCCATCAACAGCGAGACCTGTAATTGGATTGAGGCGGAAATTCAAACCACTATTTGTGACGACACGGATACGATCAACCGTTGGATTAAAGTCAAAACCAAAACCAGTGTTAGCAGGGGGTAGATCAACAGGATTACCCATAACATCAACAAGGGCAATTTGCCCTGCTGAACCACCGACAATTGTTGCTGTTGCAGTTTGAGGGTCAATCAGGTACAGAGTGCCTGTGTTATTTGTATCGTTAATTCCCAGTGCATATAACTGCCCAGTAGCTGGACGTAGGTCAATGCCTACTAGGATATCACCTGGCGTTACACCAGTAATTGTGGCGGTTGCTACTGTTGCAGAACTGGCACTATTGAACCGAAGGAGTTGAGTCCCATCGGCAGTCAATCCAATCAGAGGTACGCCACCAGAAGCCATTTCGTTTTGGAGTGCAAACCCTTGAACTGCATCTGTGCCTGTACCCACTGTTCCGATCAGTGTGGCAACACCTGTAGAAAGTTCAATTCCATAAAGTCCGGTGATACTACCGACCGTGAGAACCGCAAATGCCTGTCCAGTGGCTGGAGTATTTGATACTGAAACATTGACACCAGATGGGATATCAAAGCCATTAACACTAGTAAAGTCTAGAGGAGTGCCATTAAGGGTGACTACCAGTGGCGATATCTGGGTGCCATTATTGGGTGGATTCTGAATGAATAGTGTATTACTGACTGAATCCAGTGTGTATTGTGTGGTCGTTGTAACGTTGGGAGCGCTGTTTGTATAGGCAGTGGCATTGACTGTAGTGGTACCACCATTGATTGAACCATCAGGATTCACACCCATTATGGATAAGTTACCATCGATCGCCGCCCCAGTATTGGGATTAACGCGAAAGTTGAGTCCATTGGAGGTAACAATGCGGAGGCGATCGACTGTTGGATTGAAATCTATTCCCAAGTCGGAACCTGTAATTGCAACAGGGTTGCCGACACTATCAACAAGTTGCCCTAATGTCCCAATAGCAACAGCTAACCCAGTTTGGATACTAATGGCATAAAGCTGGGCATTGCCCATACCATCGCTAGCGATTCCGTAGAGTTTGCCGTTTTGGGGACGGAAGTCAATACCTACTAAATTCTGCCCTGTCGCCAGTCCAGTAATAGGGATATTAGCGTTAAGATTATCGGGGTTAGAAGTATCAAACGAGATCAGAGTGTTATTACTGAGAACGTATGCTGTTGTCATGTTTTAATTTCTTTACTTAATAATTTTTTGAATAAACTTGGACTGTAGCTGTGTGGGCTGAGGATTTGATAAAAATCCATCTCGATTGCCGTTGGCATTCCTTGAATAGAAGTCCAAGTGTTTTTAGATTTAGGTATGTGTTACCCAGAGCTAAACAGTCTGGTGAACTATTTCTCTACAGGATTTACTTAAGGGTAAGAACTATAAGTGCCAATGTACTCAGTAAAACTACGATAAAAAATGAAAATTCAATTTATTTTTTCAGTAAAGTTACTGAAAAAGAAGCACTACTGCTTCTTTTTAGTCATCGGGGTGCTTAGGCAATACTTCTCGGTTAAGGACAAAAGCAGGGTAAAGTGATAATTCTTCTCCAAGAAGTGCGATCGCCTATGGCGGGCGGTACGCCATGAGAAAAAGTGGTGCAGCTAAAAGATTTCTCGTTAATCACGCCAACGTTAGATACCCCCAATTAATATTCAAAGCGATAGAAACAGTCATTTCTTCGTCCGTGATTAGACAAACTCTATCAGAGACAGGCAGTTATAAACCCACTTCCAGTTTTTCTGTAAATCCATCCCACATAGTCCATCTAAAAATCGGCCTTTCAAGGGCAACTTTTGAGCGATGCCTACAAGGGGCTATTCGCTGTGGGTTCCGATATTGCGCTTCTTGCCAATCTCTGCGATTAATAAGCGTGAGCTTTGTGAATGACCGACACTGCTTCTAGCCAATCACAGATCACAGACTTACACCCGTCCGTAAAGTTAACCCAGACCTGCCACTACCCCAGGTATGCGTTCCAGTAAGTACCTCTTCTAATATTCGGGAGGTTGTGTCAATCACTGGTGTCGATAAAACTATATTATTACTGACTGACACCAACTCACAAGAAAATGCTTCATCCCGATTTAACCACTGGCGGAAAATCGAATCACGCTCGTCATCAGGGGCAACAAACCGATAAACACACTCCCGATTTTCACGCTTACCCAACCGACCGACGTAATCGAGTTTCAAATCAATCTTGGCAAGTAATTTCTGTGCGATTGCAATCGGGGTAAGTTTTTCTGAGATACTGACATTCAAGTAATTTTTGATAACGTGCCGATGCGTTACAGCCAGTGCCTTAAACTCCAACATTTTCTCGTCAGACCCCCGCAACTGAACGTCTGGTGTAAGAAACTGCAATAGATTCAAATTTTCGAGTAACAACACAGCAGGCAATAGCTGCCCCTTGTTAAAATCTGGTTTCCAAATCGAATTCTCCCCAGCTTCGAACTGCGATGCTGCCCGTTTGGTATCACGGTTGGTCACAAACTCTCGCCCCAGCGTCAAATAATAGTGCATCCGCAGTTGGGGATACCAGCCGTCGTCATCCTTCTCAACCAAATCAGGGGTTACGCCAATTTCGTAGCGACGCGACAATTCGGCTTTACGCTGCTGGTGTCGTTCGGTTTTCGTTTTCGCCCGTTTATCTTGCAGTTTTTTCAGTTCAGTCTGGGAAAGTTCATCAGCTTGCGCGATCGCAGATTGTACCGCTCGACCCACAAGACGTTTGAGGAATATTGCCGTTCTCGGTTTGCGTATACTCACCGCCATGTAAATTATTTAATAGCTGCTTCAAATGTAGTTGACAACATAATAATGGGAACCAATGGTTCCCAAATTTTGCCTACAACCGAACGCCAAGTTCGACCACTGACTAAGCTAGAACCATCGCAACAGCAAGAAGTATGGCGGCAAGCGGTGGAGCAGGCAGGGGGAAAAGTGCCGCCAGCCAGAATTGTCAAAGATGTGGTGCAGCGCATCATGGAAAGGACGAAAGTACCAAACACATACCAAATTGGCGAAGTCTGCCAAATTCTTGCTAAGGACAATCCCGAACTGAGAGGCAAAGGTGGCTGTTGGGGTAAGTAATCAAACAAAATTAATTACACAAATCAATATACAATATGATCTAGGAT
>NZ_JBDNJQ010000119.1:0-25934 GCF_051172895.1 Nostoc sp. CALU 1950
ATGGAGTTTATATTGAGTTAGGACTTTTGACATGGCAACTTACAAAGTTACATTACGTACCCCAGACGGCGAAAAAGTAATTGAAGTCCCTGAAGATGAATACATTCTAGAGATCGCTAACGAGGAATACGAGCTAGACTTGCCCTATTCCTGTAACGCTGGTTCTTGTTCTACCTGCACCGGAAAGCTGATTTCAGGTGAAATTGACCAAGATGATCAAAACTTCTTAGACAACGATCAAATGGACGCAGGATGGGTTCTCACCTGCGTGGCCAAGCCCCTTTCTGATTGTGTAATCGAAACCCATCAAGAGGAAGCGCTTAACGCTTAATTAAGAAATGTGGATTTAATAAAGAGCAAGTTTTGTAGGGAAGGCAGAATCAGCGGTGGCTACCCTGCGGTTTTTCCGAAAAGAGTACCACCCTTAGCGCAGCATCTCGTAGAGAAGCAGACGCATCAAAAAGCATCATAACTGCCGTTGTGTTAGTGATGAATTTCCGTAAGACATCTAAAATCTGAGGTAGTGCCGTACTGTCGGCCATCGCACACCTTACTTGATTTAAAATTTTGCACTTTCCTAAAAAATCTCTATAGGTTAAGTAATTCACACTAGAAAGCGCTCCCCCTTGTGGAGAGCGCTTTTTATTTATGTTTATAAATTACAATGCGTTCCCCTTTTAACTCGATGTACTGCACAGGTTTTTCTTGTTCATTATTTAGGAATTGTTCGACTAATAAAGTGTTTAATTGGTCAAGTAAAATAGTGCGATGTTCTCCGACCGAACAGAGGTCATCGCAAGGGTAATTTTCTGGTCATTCTTAGGAGGGGTGGTGGCAGGATTTGCAGACAAGTATGGCGTGTTAAGGCATGGGTTTAGGGTGTATTAACTAAATATTTAAATAAATCATCAATAACGGCATTTATCGCTAGAACATCAAAAGCATACCAATGATCAGAATCGACAAAATAAACCCGATTTTGTTGAACCACCTTCAGCTTTTGCCATAAAGGAGATTTCTGCAACTTTTCCAAATTTTTTTTAGCATCTCCTTTTCTGTAAGAAAGGAACAAAACGTCACCATCAATTTCAGATAAATTCTCGTAAGAAATGTTACTTCTTGTGAAAAAATCTCCGCTTTGTCCAGGTGGGCGTTGTAGCCCAATGTCACTCAAAAGTCTACCAGTAGGATGTTTGCTTCCATAAGTGAATATTCCATAGGTTTGATCTACTGTGGCAACTGATACTTGCATCTGAAGACGGCGATTCTCCTTTGGAGAGGCTACGCCAACGCCCAAAGCTTGTTTAAGTTGTTCAATTCGCTGCCAATAGTCGTTAATTAACTGTTTACCCTCCTGTTCTTTATCGAGAATCTTGGCGATATCTTCTAAAGTTTTCTGCCAAGAAGCAGGAGGAGATGGATGATCTAATGCAACTGTAGGGGCAATATTGGTTAGCTGCGTGTAGATATTCTGCAACCGAGTATTTGACAAAATTAAATCGGGTTTCAGTAGCAGAAGCCTTTCTAAATTTGGCTCAAATCCAATATTTTCAACTCCGTCTGCTTTGTCTCCCAGATGTTTTGGGAAAGGTTCACCTGGAATCCATACGGATGCAATGGGTTTAATACCCAATGCTAAAGCAGTACTAAAAGTACCTCCCCACAGAGTTACGACTCGTTGAGGGTTGAGAGGGATGCACGTTTTATCCGTTGTGTGTTGAACCTTCCGGCAATTTTCTGTTGGCTGTTTTGAGCTTGTAACACTGTGCTTAATATTTAAACTACAAGCCGAAGCGAGTGTAAAGGTCAAGACTCCCAATAATAATAAGTAAGTAAGGTGACGTAAAGGTATTTTCATGAACGCCTACTTTACACAAGAGAAAAAGTTAATGCTCTACGCTTCATCTTGACGGATAGAAGCGTAGGATATCAGGGGCTTTGCTCAAAACTGCCAGGAAATTGTACCCTGTATTGTCAGGGGATCGCCAGGTACAATCCGATTTACGTTTTGTGCAGAAACAAAATAATCAGTGTCGAACAAATTCTTGATATTGATCGCAGCTCGGTAATTGTCCCGCTTGTAATAAATAGCTGCATCTGTGCGTACATAACTTGGTAAATCAACCGTGTTGCCTAAGTTGGCTTGCCGATCGCCGTAGTAAAAGGCTCCTAAACCGAAGCCTAATCCTTTTAAACTGCCGGATTGAATTTCGTAAGTTGTCCATAGATTGAGCGCGTGTCTCGGCACATTATTCAGTTGATTACCCACTGTCAATGGATTGTCTCTTGTGATTTCTGCATCAGTGTAAGCATAACCAGCAATGATGTTCCACCCTGGCGAGATTTCGCCAGATATATCAAACTCAATCCCACGACTGCGCTGTTCCCCAATTTGAATAGTTCGTTGTGGATTATTTGGATCTTCGGCTGAGAGATTGGTGCGAGTCAAATCATAAAATGCCAAGGTTGTAGATAATCGATCAGTCAAATCTGCTTTCACCCCGATTTCATACTGCGTTCCTCGCTCCGGTTCCGGTAGGGCTGCACCGAATACAGATGTCGCCTGATTGAATGAACGGCTATAGCTGGCATAGAGTGAGATCGGTTGAATGGGCTGGTAAACAATACCAACACGAGGGCTAAAAGCTTCTGTTTGCTTAAAGTCAGTTGTCTGGTTCAATAAATCTTGAAACTCTTGATTGGCAATATCAAAGCGTCCACCCAAAAGTACTTTGAAGTTTTCTGCTAGGGTAATTTGATCCTGAAGGTAAAAACCTAATTGTTGCGCCGTATTTTTGATATCAAAATCTGGAAGACTAGCTTCTGTACCACTTCCGTATACAGGATTGAAAACATCGAGAGGAGTAGTCTCATTGAAAAGAGATTTGGAATTAGTGTCTGTTTTGCTCAGGTTAAATCCAACGACTAGCTCATGCTTGATACTACCTGTTGTCAACTTACCGACCACAAAATTGTCTAGATTATAAGCATTTTCATCGTAGTCAAAATCCTCAACGCCTCTTTCTAATGTACGCAAATCATCTTGTAATCCGAAAGGAAACACAAGATTTCGTTTTAGGCGAAACAAAGAAGTCTGAAAAACGCTCCGCGCTTGCCAGTTATCGCTAAAGCGATGTTCAAAATTATAGCCAATCCGAAATGCACTATTAGAGGTGTCATTAAAATTAGGCTCACTCACAAAACGATTACGAGGAATTCTCCCATTGGGGTTAGGCAAGACGCTTCCCTGTGCCGGTATCCCAAAATCATAGGGCCCCTCTGCAAGGGAATAGCTTGCTTCTAGAGTCAGCTTTGTTCTGTCACTAATTTGCCAGCTTAAACTAGGTGCAATTAGATATTGCTGTTGCTCATAGAAATCAATAAAGCTTTCGTTTGTTCCAGCAGAAGCATTCAGGCGATACAACACCGTTTTACTGTCATTCAACGGGCCGGATAAATCAATTGCACCGCTATAGGTATTGTAGTTACCAATAGAAGTTTCCACGGAGTAGAACGGATCGCTTAATGGTTGCTTCGTGACTAAGTTGACCTTGCCGCCGAGTCCGCCTTGACCGAATAGAACCGAAGCGGGCCCTTTAAGGACTTCGACCCGCTCAATATTTGAGCCAAACCCGATACTCTGGATTGAACGGTCTTGTATCCCATTGAGTAGAATATCTGTACCAGCATCAAAGCCCCGAATTTTGATGATATTGAGAGGATCGCGAGGGCTTCGACTTCCTAAGACGACACCCGGCGCATTTTTTAACACTTCTGTGAGGCGAGTTGCTTGCTGGTCTTTAATGACCTGTTGCGGTATGACCTGAATCGACTGGGGAATATCACGCAACGGTGTGTCGGTTTTTGTGGCAGATGAGGTATTGGGAACGCGATACCCATCCTGTTCACCCGTCACCACCAACTCAATCGGTTCATCACTTTCTGCTGAAGGTGTCTCTGGCGGTGTTTCACTCGTTGGCTGCTCAGGTTCAGGCTGTTGTGGTGACTGCATTGCTGTTGTAGCAGGTGTAAAACCAATAATCAGCCCTTCATCCCCATCAAATAACTCAACAACTGGCAATCCCGCCTCACCCACTACTGTGACTCGGATAGTATTGGCATCCAGATTTGTGACAGTTATCTCAGCAATTCCTGTAACTGGTTTTTGGGAACGGAATGTAAACCCGTCACCACTGGGTAAGCGCAGTTGAGCATTAGGAATATCAGCGATAAAATTATTCTCAGCACTGCGATTGGTGATTTGCAGTTGTTCTGCTTGAGTCGTCTGTAAAATCACCTCCACACCTTTTTCAGTGGGGTTAGCTTGCACTCCCGTCACTTGTGTAACATTCTGGTTAGTTGGTGTTGGTGATTGGGAAAGCAAACCTTTAATATTAGAGGCTGGAAAATTAAGCTCACTTAATCGAGAAATCTGTGTAGTTAATTTTTGGTTATCTTGAGCTGCAACAGGCACACTAACAGCAAAGTTGAAAATGTATCCTATCAAGCTGGGTAATAGCCAGGAATTTTGTTTGTGCAGAAATATCCAACCTTTCATCTTGCTCATCACACCACAGTTACTAAAATTCACATAAAAATCTGACTTATTGCATATTTTTATTAATTGCAATAAGGCATAGTGTAGAGAAGTGTCGGTGTGAGAGTCTATTCCAAAACGGCATTACAGTCGCAAAACGGCATTACGAAGCTAAAATATTTCTCTTTCCTGACAAACATTCTCTAGGCGTAATACCAAATTTTCTTTTAAAGGCAGCAGCAAAGTGTCCTTGTTGGGAATAACCGCTCAAATTGGCAACTTCAGCAACACTCAGCTTACCTTCTCGCAAAAGTTGCTCTGCTTGCTGCATACGGATACTAGAAAGATAACCCAACACGGTTGTGCCAAACAATTCTTGAAATCCACGCCGTAAAGTGCGATCGCTCACCCCAACAATCTGCGACAATTCCAACAATGACGGCGGATTCTCTAAATGTGCCAATAAAATTTCCCTAGCCAGATGAATCCGGGCGATGGTGTCAGGCTTTAGTCGTGGCGATCGTTGCAGTCCATCTTGAGCAGATAAGATAGGAGCTAATTGCAACGCCATAAGTTCCAATACCTTCGCTTGCAAATACATCCGCTTTGTCATTCCCTGGAAAGGACAGTTGACAATTTGCTGTGCTACTCCTTGAATAGCCGATGTAGTTTTCGGGTAGAGCAAACTTTGCCAGTCGTTACCCTTTGCCAACAGACGCAACTGCTGGGGGATTTCTCCTGTTTCATCAGGGAAAAAAGTTGCCAGCAAGTCAGGAGGCAGATGGATGTCAACGCCTACACGTCGAGATTTTGGTGATTCTGTAATCATTTGGCGTTGAACACCGCTACCAGAAATACACGTATATCCTTCCCCTAACTGCCCCCCATATTCGTCTATGACTTTGCCGCAAAGGTAGACACCAAATTGCAGTGGGTGATCCCATTCAGGGACTTTACATAGGACATCATCATGATATTCACAATCCCAAATCGTCAAACAGAGATCGGGATGCACCTCAATATCACGTAGATAGCCTTTACCAAATTGCTTGGGCATTTGACGGAGGATTTCAAATGGTTCCGGTTGTTGTAGGCTGTTGCAGTTAGCTTCTGCCCACAGTTCCCAATCCTCTTTCATCGTCAGGGTGATTGTCATGACTGGATAGATACTTAAATTTAATGATATTTATTATTAATAATGCCATCATGCAATGCCTAAACTTTCACTTAATGATGTTATCGCCTTCACCAATTCCTCTGGATCTACAGGCTTAGAGATATGCTGTTGAAATCCGACAGCGATCGCTTGCTGATGATCCATCTCACCAGCATAAGCAGTTAAAGCGATCGCTGGAATAGTCCCGCCTTCCTCTGGTTCTAGACTCCTGATCTGTCGCATCAGCATATAACCGTCCATTTCTGGCATCCCAATATCGCTGACAATTATATTTGGCTGGGATTGACTCAGTGCAGTTAAAGCTTCAATGGCTGAGGCGACAACTGTAACAGTTGCACCATATTGTTCCAGCATAAAGGGCAAAAACTCTCGCATATCTGCATCATCATCCACCACGAGAATCTCTAAGCCAGATAGGGGAAAGGACTGAGCCGCCACAACTGCGGAATTATCTTTTGCATCCTTGATTCCCTTGCTTTCATCCTGTATGCATGGAAGCCTGACGGTGAAAGTTGCTCCTCTAGCTTCGCCGAGACTTTCTGCTTGCACAGTTCCCCCGTGAAGTTCTACGAGATGATGGACGATCGCTAATCCTAAACCTAAACCGCCAAATTTTCGAGTTGTGGCACCATCTGCTTGGCGGAAATAATCAAAGACATAAGGTAAGAACTCAGGTACAATTCCCTTCCCTGTATCAGTTACACGGATTTGTACCTGTGAGCCAACTTGCTCTAATTTAATTTTTACTTCTCCTCCAGTAGGAGTAAATTTAATGGCATTGGAAAGAATATTCCAAATTACTTGTTGCAATCGATTAGCATCGCCTAAAACTTCCCCGATACCAGATTCAAGACTTCTGTGAATCTGGATAGATTTAGCCTCCGCTGATAAACGCACTGTCTCGATCGCAGCTTCAATCACTGATATCAAATTAATTCGGCCGAAGTTGAGATTAAGTTTACCTTGAAGGATACGGGAAACATCAAGCAAATCTTCAATTAATTGGGTTTGTAACTTGGCGTTACGCTCAATAGTTTCGAGGGCGCGATCGCTTGTTGCTTGATCAAGCTTGCGACTCCGCATCAGTTTTGCCCAACCCAGAATCGGGTTGAGTGGTGTTCTCAATTCATGGGATAGCACCGCTAAAAATTCATCTTTGATGCGGTTTGCGGCTTCAGCAGCGCTTCGTGCCGTTCGTTCGGCTTCGTAAAGATGGGTGCGAGCGATCGCTTGGGCGCATTGTTGAGCCACAGCCAAGAGAAACGCTTGATCTTCCTCACTTAGTTGTTGAGGCTGGGTAAATCCCACACTTATACCTCCAACTGCCGAACCCTCTACCATTAATGGAATAGAAATCCAGGCTTTAAAGTCATATTGGGCATATATTTGGGATAAATGTGGGTAACGAGCAATCCGATTTTCTGTTGGTTCAGCCCAAATAGCTTTCCCAGTTCGCACTGCTTCTGCTAGAGGAGAAGGTGAATCGATGGCAAAATGACGCCAACTATCCACCAAATCTTGGTTATAGCCAACCGCACGCACAATTTCCAGTTCAGTTTTACTTTCATTCACCAAGGCGACGAGGGCAGAAGTGGCTCCCAAGGCAGCCATGCTCTGCTCTACAATCACTTCAGATACTTGGGCTGGTGTCAGGGATTCTGAAAGGGCAGCTGTAATAGATTGGAGACGGGCAATGCGTTCCAGGGCTAATTCTGCTGTTTTTTGTGCTTGTTGCGCTTCTTGGTAAAGGCGGGCATTATCGATCGCGATCGCAGCTCGATGGGCAACATCTTCTGCTAATAACAAGTCAGCCGTGCTGTAACGACGTTCTGATTCGGCAGTAAAAAAGGAAATTGCACCAAAAATTTTTTCACGTGCGATCAAGGGCAAAATTATACATGACTTTAAACCAAGTTCACGCACAATCCTTAGATGTTCTGCGTCTAAGATGTATTTTAATAAAGCCGCATCTGGAATTTCAGTTACCATTTCAGCAATTCCTGTACGCAGCACTTTAGGCACACCTTGAGGTTCATCTAACTTTCTGGGATAACGTTGATAAAGTTCCCAACCGAGTTTTACTTTCTCTGGATCTCGGTGAGCAACTGCTACCCGACTAATTGATTGATTATCTTGAAGCAGATCAACGGCGCACCAATCGGCCAAGTAAGGCACAACCAGTTTAGCCACACTTGCTAACGTACTTTCGTAATCAAGAGAAGAGGCGAGGGTTGTACTGACTTGAGCCAAAAACGCTGCTCTTTGCTGATCGGCTTCTGCTTCCTGTCGGGCGGTTTGCTCTTGAATTAGTTGGATACGTTTGGCTTCAGATTGTTTGCGATCGGTGATATCAAGCACAACACCACTCATGTGTGTGGCAATACCCGCATCGTCAAAAAAGGCTTTTCCTCGACAGGCTACGTAACGGATACTGCCGTCATCCCAAATAATTCGATATTCTAAATCATGCTCCAAGCCTTCGTTAATCGCTCGACTCAACGATTGAGCTAGGAATCCTCGATCATCTGGATGTAGACGAGCTAAAATTGCTTCAGAAGTCCCAGCAAAGGTTTCCGGTGTCAACCCAAATAGTTGATAAATTTGCTCATCCCAGTCAAAGCGATCGCTGGCGATATCCCAACTCCAAACACCGATTTCAGCAGATTTTAACGCCAGGTTGAGTTGTGCTTGGCTATTTTCCAAACCTTGATAAAGACGAGCATTTTCTAGAGAAATAGCAATTTGAACCGTCAAAATCTCCAGCACAGAAAGTTTTTTCTGTGTGAAGGCACTGGAGATTAAATTATTTTCTAAATATAAAATCCCAAGTAATTTTGACTGACGGGCGATCGGCAAACAAAGTACAGATTTAGGTTGTTTTTGAATTATATACTCGTCTTTTGAAAACAGATTTTGCTCAGTGGCATTCTGCAAAATCACTATTTCTTGAGTGCGCTGAACATAATTCAGTATTGATTGAGGAATAACTTGTGAAATTTCACTCTCTAATACAAGTCGAGAAACATCGAGCTTTTCTGCTTGGGAATTAACCTTCGCTTCTACTTCAATCACCAGATTTTGATCGTGTTCTAGCAATAAATAACCGATTTCTGCTCCTGCTTGCTCGACGACAATTTGCATTAATGTCTTCAACAACCGCGAAAAAACAATTTCACTAGATATAGTTTGAGAGGCTTTAACTATTGACAAAAAGTCTAAATGCTCACCTGTGGTAATAAACGTTCCATTAGAAATAAGCTGTTGTTGTGGCAATAGTTGAGGATAGGATTCTTCTAAGTGCTTGACTTTAGCAAACGCCTCCCAACGCATATAGGCATTTTTAGCTACTTCCAAGTAGGTTTTGGCAATTAATTCAAACTCTCGCTCAAAATAAAAGTTAGCAGCTAGCTCATTAGCTAAAGCTTCATATTGTATAAATCCCTGCTCACGGGCTGAAGTAATTGATTGCTCATACAGGTGCATTGCTTCCAAATCATGACCTGCAATTCGAGCTATTTCAGCAGCTACTAATTGAGATTTATGTAAAAAGTTTTCCGGGCAGTGTTTAGCCCAATATTGCAATTGTTGCTGATGTGATTCTAGGGTTTGTAAAAACTGTTCTTGCTCTTGATAAGAGACTGTTGGATAAAGAGCCGTTAGAGTCAATGAGTAATATAAAACATAATCTGTTTCAATCGGTAATGCCAGTGTCGTAACTGGAAATTTTGCTAATTCTAAGGCACAATTAAGAGCCTCTATATACTGTCGATAGGTAAAAAGGATAATTAATTTGATAATGTGATAAAAAATAATTCCGCTAACAAAGCCTGCATCTGTAATGATGGACAATGCGCGAGATTCATCAAAATTATCATCACTGAGATTTATATTTTTATAAGTGAGTCCACGTAAATTCATCAGGAACATCTGCTGTAACCTGATGGTCTGATAGACAGCCTCATGTTTAGACTGGTGGGCAAATGCGATATATTTTTCTAGAGATTTGGATGTATCTGAAAGTGGATAGCCTAACTGGATAATTTGCCACGATCCTTGATAACCGTTGTAGTTTGCCATTGTCACATCGCCTGCTTCTACACAGCCGATAAATCCCCGCTCTAAAAAGGGAATATCGGTGGCAATATGGTTACACCAAACGTTAATATGACTTCCATGAATATGTAGAACAACTCCTCTAAGTTTCAAATCATTTAACTTTTCATTCAATTGAATTGTCATCTCAGAAAATGCGTAGCCTGTAGGAATATCATGGAAGATAGAAACCAACAACATCGCATACATACTGTAAGCAAAACAGGAATCTTCTGTATTACCAAACTTGAGTGAGTAGTTGACTGCTTTGAGTACGACTAAAGGAAAAATATCAGGTCTACCGAGATAAGTAGGTGGACCCAAAGTTGTCAACAGACTAATTACTGTTTTAATATTGGGGTCTTGAATTACTGGAGCATCAATTAAATCAGAAACTTGTTTCTTATCTAGATTGGTTAATACCTGGTTTTTTTCAACTGCGATCGCACCTTGTATTTGCTCATTTGAATCAGGAAATATCACACCAAAAATTTTTAAAGCTGCTAATCCCAATATCAACGCTTCTTCATACCTACCTGCAACTTGGTAGAGTCTGATTTGCAGTATATAAATATTGGCTTTTTCAATAGATGATTCTGCTTTAATCAATAGTAGTTCAAATAATTCTTCCGCTTGTTCTAAATTGCCAGTTAAGAATTCACACTCAGCTAGTTCTCTAAATAAACTAAACGTTTGTTCATATTGTTCAATCCAAGCATTCTCACCTAAAAGATGCATGGCAATACTAAAAAACTTTTTAGCAGGAGTATAGGCTGTAGATGCTTTTGCTTTCTTTCCAGCAATTAAATTCAATTGTACTAATTCATCTTTTTCTGTCTGCTCAACAATTATATCGGCCGCGAGATTGAGTTGATTTACTAAATCAAAAATTTGCTCATTCACTTGTTCATAACTAGCATTTTTCAGCAAAAGCTGCCCAATCTTCAGATGCACTGCCGACTTGAATTCATCAGCAATTAAGGCATAAGCAGCTTGCTGAACTCGGTCATGGTAGAAACGATAGTTTTTTTGGGTACTTTCATCTGACTCTATAGGGATAATTAATCCTCTTAAAATTGCTTCAACAAGTGCATCTGCTGTTTTTTCAATAGATTTTTCTCCAACAAGTGCTAAAACTTCTAAATCAAAGCGATTACCAATACAAGAGGCTAACTTCAGCACTTGTTGAGTTGCAAGTGGAAGTTTTTGCATCCGCCCAATCATTAGATTGACAATATTATCTGTAATACCTTGGGCTTCAATTTCAGCTAGTTCCCATTGCCAAACACCATCTTGATGATTAAAGTTCAGCAGATTTTCTTGATGTAATATTTTGAGAAATTCATTGACAAAGAAAGGATTCCCGTCAGTTTTTTGGATAATCAATTTGGCAAGAGTTTCTACTTGTTCTGCTGAACTATGTAAGGTATCAGCAATTAACTGATTGACATAGATAGGATTCAACGGTGTCAGCAAAATTTCAGTCGTTCTTGCTCCATACTGGCGAATCTTCTCTATCATTAGTTTGAAGGGATGTACCACATCTACTTCGTTATCTCGATACGCCAAAATGAAGCAGAGATACTGGATACTAGAGCCAGTAATAATAGTTTGAATTAAATTCAAAGTAGCGCTATCTGCCCACTGCATATCATCTAAAAAAACAGTGAGTGGATGCTCTTTTTGAGCAAAGATGCTGATAAAGTTCTGAAACACTAAGTTGAATCGATTTTTAGATTCGGCAGGCCCCAACTCTGGTATATGAGGCTGTTTTCCAACGATTAGTTCAACTTCTGGAATTACATCTGTGATTAGTTTGCCATTGTTCCCTAATGCTGCTTGTATTTGCTTTTTCCAGGTAGCAAGTTGATCTTCTGGCTCAGTTAAAATTTGTCGAGCGAGTGTTTGAAAAGCTTGAACAATAGTGGAATAAGGAATATCTCGTTTATACTGATCAAACTTACCAGAGATAAAAACCCCACGTTCTCTAACAATGGGCTTGTGAATCTCCTTCACAAGAGTTGATTTACCAACGCCAGCATAGCCGGAAACGAGGACAATTTCTGGTTTGCCTTGGCTAACAACTCGCTCAAATACTTGTAAAAGCTTGGCAATCTCTAGTTCTCGCCCATACAATTTTTGAGGAATTTGAAAGCGCTCTGAGATATCTTGCTCACCTAAAACAAAGGATTGAATTTGTCCGGTTGTCTCCAATTGTTTTAAGCAACATTCTAAATCCAATTGCAAACCTAAAGCGCTCTGATACCTCTGTTCTGCAACCTTCGACAGCAATTTCATGATGATGTCACAAAGCATTTGAGGAATATCAGAGTTTAGCTTTTTCGGCGATAGCGGAGATTTGGCAATATGACAATGCACCCACTCTAAGGGGTCTTTACCTTGAAATGGTAGCTGACCTGTGAGCATCTCATAAAAGGTAACTCCCAGTGAATACAAATCGCTGCGATGGTCAATTCCTCGATTCATCCGCCCGCTTTGCTCAGGTGATAAATAAGGTAAACTGCCTTCAATACGACTGGAACTGCTAACTATTTGCTGTTGGTATGGAATGAAGGCGGCAATTCCAAAATCGGCAATTTTTACCTGATTAGTTTCGAGGTTAATTAAAATATTTTGCGGCTTAATATCCTTGTGGACAATGTGATGAGTGTGAATTTGTGCAAGTTTGCTGGTGATTTCAATGGCAATCTTCAGAAACGGAACAGGCTTTTGAAATTGGTCTATGAACTGGTCGAGCGATCGCGCCTGAAAATCCTCCATAATTAAATAAGGGATTCCCTGGTGCATCTCTAAGGCGTAAGCTTTGACTGCGGCGGCGGTATTTAACCTTTGAGCGATCGCATATTCGTGTTTGAGTTGTTCAATATTATTGGGTGTACACTGTTCTGGACGTAGCCCTTTGATAATTACCGGACACTGATCTTTAACCTTAATTCCCCGGTATATGACTGCTTTTACCCCTGCTTTTAACAAAGTCACAATTTTAAATCCGGGTAATGCAATCATCATGTCAAAGACTCCAGCCGTACTTCTTCAGGGATAATCCAAGCTTAATTATTGTATTTTAGATACATTTCCTTGGGCAGATGAAATTTAGATGATATCAGGTTCGGATAATCACTTCTGCTGACTCAAAAAGCAAAAATAGGCTAAAATTCAAGCAGAGTAAGCATTTCCCGCTCAGAGACTCCCCATGTTTGATAACCTGCAAACCCAAATTTACCAACTAGAACAATTTGCCAACAGCCTCGTTTCTAACCAACTGACACACCTTAGCGTGGTGAGTGTTGGTATCATCTTTGCCGCTGGCTTGCTCACCAGTCTCACACCCTGTATGCTTTCTATGCTGCCAATTACCATTGGTTACATCGGCGGTTATGAAGCCAAAAGCCGCCTGCAAGCAGCTGCCCAATCAACTTGGTTTGCTTTCGGATTAGCAACGACATTGGCAGGATTGGGGATTATAGCAGGGTTAGTAGGAAAAGTCTATGGTCAAGTGGGAATTGGTTTGCCGATTATCGTCAGCATTATCGCCATTCTCATGGGGCTGAACTTACTAGAAGCACTACCTCTACAATTTCCATCCTTGGGCGAAACCAATTGGATTTCGCCAGATTTACCAGCCGGATTGCGCTCCTATTTGCTGGGACTGACTTTCGGTTTAGTGGCATCCCCTTGTAGCACACCTGTTTTAGCCAGCTTGTTAAGTTGGATTGCTAGTACACAAGACTTAATTTTAGGCGCTGTTTTGCTAATTTCTTATACAGCCGGTTATGTAGCACCGTTGATTTTGGCGGGTACTTTTACAGCTTCAATTAAAAAATTACTGGAATTGCGTCGCTGGTCTGGTTGGATTAACCCAGTTAGTGGGGCACTATTGGTAGGATTCGGTGTATTTTCCTTAATTTCTCGGATTCCCCTTGGCAGTTTTTAATATCAATACTTTGTTAGTTTTTACACATAATGACTTTAGAAGATTCAGCGTCCAAAGAATTAAAATGGTGGGCATTACCTGGGAAGTTCTTACGCCAAGAGCTTTTGCCTGTACTGACGAACTTACGACTAGCGATCGCACTACTGCTATTGATTGCGATCTTTAGCTCTACCGGTACTGTAATCGAGCAAGGTCAATCACCCGCATTTTACCAAGCCAACTACCCAGAACATCCAGCTTTATTTGGTTTCTTAACTTGGAAGGTAATTCAGGTAGTTGGCTTAGACCATGTATATCGTACCTGGTGGTTTCTCGCATTACTCATCTTATTTGGCACTAGCTTAACTGCTTGTTCATTTACTCGTCAGTTACCAGCCTTAAAAGCTGCCCAGCGCTGGAAATATTACGAAGAACCACGGCAATTTCAAAAGTTAGCTTTGAGTGCAGAACTAGATACTGGTTCCCTAGATTCCTTAAGCCAGATATTACAGAAACACCGCTATAAAATTTTTCCAGATCCAGAAAAAGCAAATCTCCTCTACGCCCGTAAGGGAATAGTTGGACGCATCGGCCCAATTATCGTTCATATTGGCATCGTCGCTATTTTGCTAGGGGGAATTTGGGGGGCGATGACTGGGTTTCTGGCTCAAGAAATGGTTGCCAGTGGCGATACATTTAAAGTGACAAATATTGTCGATGCTGGCCCTTTAGCAGCAGCCCAAGTCCCGAAAGATTGGTCTGTGCGTGTCAATCGTTTTTGGATTGACTACACTCCATCTGGTGGCATTGATCAATTTTATTCAGATATGTCTGTCTTGGATAATCAGGGAAAGGAAGTTGACCATAAGAAGATTTTTGTCAACGAGCCTTTGCGCTATCATGGCGTAACTTTCTATCAAACTGATTGGGGAATTGCAGGTGTTCGCGTCCAATTTAACAATAGCCCCATTTTTCAGCTACCGATGGCGCAATTGAACACCAACGGGAACGGGCGCATTTGGGGAACTTGGGTTCCGACTAAACCAGATTTGAGTGAGGGTGTCTCCCTATTAGCCAAAGACTTGCAAGGAATGGTATTAATTTATGATGCCACTGGCAAACTCGTTGATACAGTCCGCGCTGGGATGTTCACCGAAATCAATGGCGTGAAGCTGAAAATTCTGGATGTGATTGGTAGCACTGGCTTACAAATTAAAGCCGATCCAGGCATCCCAATTGTTTACACAGGGTTTGGTTTGCTAATGCTAGGTGTGGTGATGAGTTACTTTTCCCACTCGCAAATATGGGCATTACAAAAAGGCGATCGCTTATACGTTGGTGGCAAAACTAATCGCGCCCAAGTTGCTTTTGAACAAGAAGTTTTAGAAATTTTAGATCGCCTGAGTTCACAACCAAAAAGTGAGGAGAAAGAAACAGCGATTGAAGTTTAAAAGCAGAGGAACGCAAAGTAATCCTCCGCGTTCCTCTGCGATTTCCTTCACGCCCCTCTGCGTTTAAAACTTACCCTACTTTTGGTGACGCACTTCAACCACAGTATGTACATTACCGCGAGGCGTGAAATCTGCTTTCACAGTGACTTCCAACGGATCACAAGCAGCTACAAAATCATCCAAAATTTGATTAGCAGATTCTTCGTGGGAAATGTAGCGATCGCGGTAACTATTAATATAAAGCTTGAGTGCCTTCAATTCCACTACCCGTTCATCAGGTACATAGCTAACGTAAATTGTCGCAAAGTCAGGATAACCGGAAAACGGACATTTACAGGTAAATTCCGGCAAAGTAATGTTAATGTCATATCGTCTGCCCACACGCGGATTCGGAAAAGTAATTAGTTTACCTTCCGCAATGTCGCGTTCGCCATACTTCATTTCTTGGCTTGCTTGAGATGCACTCTCAGATAATTTATCGGTTGTCATTTGTCATTTGTCACTTGTCATTGGTTATTTTAGCCGTCTTTACGTCCTTTTAGTAATTGTTGTACAGACGCGATTAATCGCTTCTCTACTCTTCCTTCTGCCAATCGGGACAATTCTCATCTTCACAACCATTGGGATGCATAGCACAAACTAACAAATTACCACCATAAACTTGACCGTGGTAGTGAGTACAACCAATACAGGCAGGATTTTTTTCGGCTGTGGGTTCAACTGAATAGGGAAAACCCGGATCTACATCTGCTACAATGTCTTCCAGTTCCCAGTAAGCTTCCAACATTGGTTCAGCCAAATCCTGTAAATACTGATCGACTTCAGTGAAAATGTTACTGTGTACTTGCTCAGTGACTTCTTCCGTTAACTCAAAAAATGCGTCAACCACTTCACCCATTCCCAGGAAGAAACGCTCTACTTCATCAGCCACTGTTTCAACGATTTCTACTAAGTCTTTTTGCCACTGTTCCATAAACTTGACACCTTTGCAGGCTATAAACAGGACGCTTTGTGTTCTCTGGCTTGAAGCACTAAATTACACACTAGGCAATGTATCTTATCAAGTTTCTATCCGAAGTGTCATGTCAAGATGCCACTGATTGCTAATATTTCGATCAAAAAATGCTTTTTATTAATCGCGTTGCAATCGTTTTAACTCGTCTTGCAGGTTTAGCACTTCTTGGCGTAACTTATCTACATTCTCATCATTTGATGCCTCTTTCACCGTTGGTTCTTCATCGTCCTCTAAAATTTCAATGCGGCGAGGTTCAGAAGGGGGTGTTGTCTCAGAGGTTTCAGCAGATGGTTGGGCTTGTTGGGCTTGCTTCATCATCTCTTCAACGAAGCGGCGGGCTTCTTCGGTATTCATTTCGCCCTTGGCAACCATTTCATCTGCCAGTTTTTGGACTTGCGATCGCACTTGGGCTAATTTTCCCCCTGCTTTCTCACCTGCGTAAGAAGCTAATCCAACACCGAGGTAAAAAGCTTTTTGAACAATATCTCCAAAACCAGGCATTGTTGCTGACCGCTCCTAAAAATAGGGCGACCCGGAGACTACGCCTACCACAAGCCTCCCGTGTTGCTGCTACCTTCCGGTTCTGACAAGATTTGGGTGTTGCGATCGCATAGATCCAGGTCTTATAAAAGCATAGCATTAAAATCCAGTAAGTGTGTGTTATTCCATAACAATTCGCCATTCATAAAGTTGATAGTTGACGCAGCCGTGTTTCACCAACGGGTCATCAGCTACAATCGCTTCTGCTTCAGCCTTTGAGGTTGCCTCAAACAGCAACATCCCGCCTCTTTGCTCCGCCCAATAGCCTGTTCGTGCTTTGTGTCCTTTAGTAATCAAGTCCTGAATGTAGGCTTTGTGGGCAGGTACATATTGGTCAAAGGTAGGTTTATCGACTTTGCCTTCTTCAATCTTTACAAACCAAGGCATAAGCGTTTTAACTCCAGTTACAACAAACATCCTGCTTTAGTTATTACTATTTTTGAGTAGCATTTGAGTAGCAATTTAATCAAAAATCTGGGCACTCTGCCTCGATCAGGATGGCTTTGTACCCAGAAACAACAATCAGGCTATAGATTAATCATTAGGGATTCAATATAACTACTACTGTGGTTGCGATCGCAAGTCTTGTAATACTCCCTGCAAAAATTTACCCCATTCCGCCGCCAGAGGGATTTCTGTAAACGGAACCCGCACTGAGTTAGTAGATTCGGAAAATAGAAACTCTAATTCTATAGAACGACCTTTTTCCGGTGGATTCTCTACATCTACTGATTTGTCATTTACTAAAAGCTGGATTTGTTTGATATCAAGCAAAGAGAATGTTTCTAGTTTAATCGGCCCTTTAGGCGTGGGTTTTCCCCAAGTTAGATTATTGCCTTTTTGACCTAGTACAGAATAAATATCATACTTAGCGCGTTCAAATTGCTCTGCCCAGGCGCGATAGGCTTCAACTTTTTGATACTCCTTCGAGCCTTGCCAAGCCAGCCAGAAAAACATTACTAACAGCGGTAACCACAAAAGACCACGTTCCATCGTTTAAAAAAATCCTCAGTCCTGAGTGAAACTTGTAACTAAAAGTGCAAAATCCACCAACAAGTGATGCAGATAAGTTATGGTAGTGAGCAAACTGGCAAAAAGCGGTGATGAGTTAATATGAGAAAACTTATATTATTGTGCTTGTTTGTCATTGGGCTGGGATCTGCCATATTTGGTTTCCTGAATTTTCAGGGATTGGCAGCTAAAGGAGAGTTTGAGACGATTTTGCTTGATTTTCGGGAAGATATTCCATCATCTGTGGTGGAACAGAATTTGCAAGCGATCGCCAAACAATATAACGTTACACCCCAATTAGACAACAAGTTTTCCAAAAAAGATAATGTGTATATTATCAAGGGCGATCGCCAACGGCTCAAAGAACTGAAAAAATCTCAGTTTGCCCAAGCTACAGAATTCATTGAACCAAACTATATCTACAGCAAGATTCCCCAACCAGGTGAAGCCGCTTGGCTAGGAGAATTTTTGCGACCCCAAGAAGACGAAGAAGCAAGTCCTTCATTAACTGGCCCCAATGACCAATATTACAGCAAGCAGTGGAACTTGCACAAAATCGGTATTGAAGGCGCATGGAGTCAAACCAAAGGCAGTGGCATCACAGTTGCAGTGATTGACACCGGGATTACCAAGGTTCGCGACTTGTATGAGACAAAATTCGTCAAGGGCTATGATTTTGTTAACGATCGAGAAGAAGCCACAGACGATAATGGCCACGGTACTCATGTTGCCGGAACTATTGCCCAAGCCACAAATAACAAATATGGCGTAGCTGGAATTGCTTACGAAGCTAGTCTGATGCCGCTGAAGGTACTCAGTCCTTATGGTGGTGGTACTATTGCCGATATTGCCGAAGCGATTAAATTTGCTGCCGATAAAGGCGCAGATGTGATTAATATGAGCTTGGGCGGTAGCGGTGAAAGCCAGTTGATGAAAGAAGCGATCGAGTATGCCCATAGAAAAGGTGTAGTTATTATTGCCGCTGCGGGGAATGAAAACGCTAATGGAGCAAGCTATCCAGCCAGATATCCATACGTCATCGGCGTTTCGGCAATTGGCCCAGATGGCGAAAGAGCGCCCTATTCTAACTTTGGTGCTGGGGTAGATATCTCTGCTCCTGGTGGTAGTGAAGCTGGTAAGATTCTCCAAGAAACCATCGATGAAAAGGGCGAAGGCGTATTTCTGGGCTTCCAGGGTACAAGCATGGCTGCTCCCCACGTTGCTGGGGTTGCGGCATTAATCAAAGCTGCTGGCATCCAAGAACCAGATGAAATTTTAAAAGTCCTCAAGCAGTCCGCACGAGTTATTCAGGATGACGGTTTGAACTATTATGGCGCTGGACAACTCAATGCAGAAGCAGCAGTCAAACTAGCCTTTAGTGGGCAAATCAGTTTCCCAGATTTCTTTCGATGGTTGCGGGATAGCGGGTATCTTAACCCCGGCTTTTGGATTGATGGTGGTGCGATCGCACTGGTACCAAAGATTTTAATGGTAGTTGGTTCCTATCTGCTGGCTTGGTTTTTACGGGTTTACTTCCCCTTCACTTGGAGTTGGTCTTTATCTAGTGGACTAATAGCTGGTAGTTCTGGATTATTCTTCCTCAAGGGAATCTATATTTTTGATCTTCCCCAATGGCCTTTCCGGGTTTTGGGCAGTTCAATTCCCGAACTAGGCAATACCCTCCAAGGAACTGATGCCTTGAATCCCCTATTTGCTAGCGTACTGATTCCCATTGTATTAATGGCATTGCTGCTGGGACATCCTAGTTGGAAATGGTTTGCCATTGGTTCAACTTTAGGTGTAGCAGCGTGCTTAACTATAAGTGCGTTTTTAGATCCAGCAGTTTGGGGATTAGGAAGTGGTAACTTAGCACGTCTCTTCCTCATTGCCAATGCCCTAATTTGTTATGGACTTGTTCGTTTAGCATTGAAAAACGAAGAAAAAATTGCATAAATGGGGAATGGGGAATGGGGAATGGGGCATAGCGCATGAGGAATCAATTTTTATAACTCCTAACTCCTAACTCCTAACTCCTAACTCCCTACTCCCCCCCACTCAGCACTCAGCACTCAGCACTCTTATGAGCATTACACTTACAGGTACAATCGAACGCCGTGATATTGGCACAGGCGCATGGGCGTTAGTCACAGAAGAGGGTGTTACTTACGAAATCCTCAGAGGGGCTGACAAAGACTTACTTAAAGCCGGACAAAAAGCAAAAGTTAAAGGACAGGTGCGCGAAGATATCATGACTACTGCCATGATTGGCCCTGTCCTGGAGGTCAAATCTTTTGATGTAATTAGTTCTGATTAGCTGTGGAATCCAGAACTTCTTGCAGACGACTTCTAAACTCCCCTTTGGGATGACCTCCTTTTACTTCACCAACAATCTTAAATTCCCCGTCTGGAGAATTGCAGAGGATGTAAGTAGGCCATCCCATTTCTGATTTATCGGGATATTGAGTTAATAAAATCTTGCGATACTTGCGGTAAGCAGTCGTATCTTGCATCTTTACATCGATAAATTCTAAACCCAGTTCTTCTACCACCTTTTTGTCATAAAAAGACATTTTGTGGCAGATGCCGCACTCTTCTGAAGAGAACTTAATCACAGCTAAACTCATGGGTTGGCTACTCTTTGATTCTAGGCAAAGTTTTTTAGCATAATGCCATGAAATATTACCATATAGCTGGGCATTCGTGTCAACCTAAGCCTGAAACCCTACTCCAATATTTTTTCCTCCTTCGCTGCTTCTAGTAGCGAAGGTAATTTTGTGTGAGGTTCTGCCTTTAGCAGCATGGCTGTCCTATACTAATGCGATCAATTCTCCTAGTACCGCAAGATAAAAGTCAAAAGAATTGTATTCTAACCTCTTGCGCCATTTCAAAGAGTTTTATAACCCGCCTACGCGGATTTTGTATGTGTAGCCGCGACTTCTAGTCGCAGAGGCAAGTAATAATTTAGACTTTTCAAACACTGCTTAAACAAGTCGTAGTAGCTTTTAGCAATTCCTAAACTGGGATTGAAGTCAGTAGTAAAATTGATTGAAGATTTAAATAATGATAGTAATAAGTTTAGAACTTACTTACTGTACAAATTAATCATGGTATGCACTTACCAAAATAGTTTTTTAGGGTTTTATTAATTATTATTTTATGGTGAGTAAATCAACGCCGTAGGTGCAATTCATGAATTACCCCTACGGCAGATGTGGTTTTTCAAAACATTTATATTTGGTCTTTCCTATCAATGCGTAAAGCCTAATTTTGATTGAAAAAGCTGTCTACTGACTTCATCTATTGATCTCGGAGAATGAAAAAAGGTCTTGGAAGTTACTAGAGAAGTTAAGGGAAAAGGTAAAGTGTAGTCCGATCTAAACTTCGTTCTAAATTATGAATTCTTGAAGCAGCTTTCAAGGGATAATTCTTGTTATACAGCAGCCTACACGGAGAACTTAAGATGACATCTCCAGAAATGGTCTTATGGCTACAAGAACGCACCAGTTTAGGAATTCTCTCACCAGAAGTATTAAATGCGATCGCTCAACAAATTGAAGAACAAGTAGTGAGTGCCGAAACTGACTTAGTTAGCGAAGGCACTCCTCCAGAAGCCCTTTATATTCTTGTAGAAGGTCAACTAGAAAGCAATAGCACCAATGAAACCAACCCAGCTTTAGCTTGTGGATTCCTTCCAGGAGCAGTGATTGAACTCAAAGAATTGCTGTTGGATGAATTAACTCCATTCACAATTACTACAGTAACTGAATGTCACTTGTGGGTTATGCCTGCTGCTAAATTTCGTGAATTAGCCACCCAATACCCCGAAATTGCTCAAGCTTTTTCGCGTCAATTGGCTCAAGAATTAGCTCAAGTAACATCTGCACTTGGCTACGAACAAGAACGTTCCCTCGCTTTGCGGCCATATTTAGTTACTAAGGCGCAACGGGGAATTGTCGGTACAAGTCGCTATGCTGTGCGGCTGCGGGAGCAAATTCGAGAAGCTGCTGCTGACAGCAAATCAGTGGATATTTTCGGTGAGCCAGGGTTAGAAAAAGACAACATAGCAGCCCTCATCCACTTTGGTTCTCCCAAACGGCGAGAACCAATTATTAAGGTAAATTGTGGTATTCTCCAAACGAGCGGTGCAGATTTATTCGGTCGCGCTGGTGGCAAACCAGGATTGTTGGAATGGTTGGGAGAAGGTACTCTAGTTCTCAACAACATCCAAGAATTACCTGAAGAATTATTATCTCCCGTGACGCAGTTGCTCAAAACTGGTACGTATACCCCCGTGGCTCGTTCTGGAGAACCATTACCTGAACCTCGTCCCAGTCGAGCCAGAATTCTGATTGTTTCAGAAAAAACTCAGCCGACAATTGAACGCTCTGTTGGTCACATTATTAAAGTACCACCGCTACGGGTGCGGAAAGCCGATATTCAGACACAAGTTGAATATTATACCAGTCTTTACATTCGGTCTAGAGGCGTTCCGAAACCGCACATTACCCCAGAAGCTCTGCGTCGCCTCCAGTCTTATGATTTTCCTGGCAACCTCAAAGAATTGAAAAATCTGGTTGAAAGGGCGATCGTGCAAGCTGAGGGTGCCAATGAATTAACAGAAGAAATTTTCTGGCCAGCCGAAACTAAGAAAAAACGATTTCGGGTGAATCTGTTAAATGCCTATCCCTCTTTACGGCGGTTTTTACGTAGTCCCTGGTGGCCCGATCGCATTAATTATGGTTTTACTGCAACGGCCTTTGCTATCACAGTTGCAGTCTTATTTATTGGGCCACAAACCCGCGATCGCAATTTCGTATTAAATCTATTTTGGGCTTGGTGGTGGCCTTTCTTCTTATTTCTCTTTCCCTTTTTGGGACGTGTCTGGTGTTCTGTTTGTCCCTTCATGATTTACGGGGAAATTACCCAAAAGTTATCTTTATGGCTGTGGCCTCGAAAACTCAAACGCTGGCCAAGAGAACAAGCTGAGAAATGGGGCGGATGGTTCATGTTTGGTTTGTTCTCCCTAATTTTTTTATGGGAAGAACTCTGGCATTTAGAAAATACTGCCTACCTCAGCGCTTGTTTACTATTGTTAATTACCTCTGGGGCGATGATTTTCTCGGCTCTTTTTGAGCGGCGATTTTGGTGTCGGTATCTCTGCCCCATTGGTGGGATGAATGGTTTATTTGCCAAACTCTCAATGACGGAACTTCGGGCACAGCAAGGTATTTGTTCTGCTAGTTGTACCACTTATCAATGTTATAAAGGTGGGCCGCAAAAGGGTGAAGGGCTGGAAACCAATGGATGTCCTTTATACTCCCACCCAGCGCAGTTAGAAGATAACCGAGATTGCGTACTGTGTATGACTTGCCTCAAAGCTTGTCCCCATCGTTCCGTTGAATTTAACTTACGTCCCCCTGGTATTGAACTGTGGACAACTCATGTACCCCGCACTTATGAAGTAGCATTATTGTTTTTGCTCTTGGGTGGGATATATCTACATCGCTTACCAGAGTTGCAGGCTTGGTTGGGGTTAGAACTGGATTTAACTCAGTTTTGGCAACATTTGGGATTATCGCTGCTAGTGTTAATTATCCCAGCGATTCTTACCTTTGCGGCTTATGGCTTGCTCCAAGTGTTCAACTTTAACCGTAAGCCTCGATCATTTGTAGAGCTTGCCTATGGCTACCTACCATTAGTTTTGGGGGGAAATTTAGCTCACTATTTGCGTTTGGGCTTGGGTGAAGGCGGGCGAATTTTACCCGTCACCTTTGCTACTCTTGGTTTGAGTGGTGAACAATTGCCAATATTGGTTGCTCACCCAGCGGTGATTGCCTTCTTGCAAGGTGCAACCATCATTTTCTCAGTGTTAATGACTATATTATTAACGCAAAAGATTGCCAAGCAACCAGTGCGATCGCTCCTTTGGCAACACCTAGCTGCGATCGGGTTAGGAGTTAGTATGTGGGCAATTATCGTGTTTTAAGCTGATATATTCCACCAGGCGGTTTCTAATCGCCTGGGCTAGGTGCAAAATGTGAGTTAAAAACATTCTTCTTCCCAAATAACATGATAGAAAATACGTATATGATTTCTCACTCATAATGTAAGGATTACAGATAATGCACGTTCTCAAAAGATCCATCAAACCAGCAGCCTATATATCGTTCCTCCACATCTACCAAACTACTTGGGGAACTGCTGGTGATATTTGTTTAATCCGTGAATCTGTAGCTAATGATAGTACCGCGAAGTTTATCGGACACAAAATCGAACTAGCAATTCCAAGAGGGTTGGAGCGCGATCGCATCGCCAACTGTCCAATAATTAAAGTTGCAGGTAATGTTGGCGACGGACATCCCAAAGAGCATCCGTTGGAATGGGAAGCTTATGAAGGTGTAAATGAAGAAGTAGCTTTAGCAGCTCTCAAACCTTGGGGATTCAAGTTAATTGAACTTTAATGTGGCAATCTGACAAGCTCAACTCACTTTCGTTCTTCTGAAACTATTTTTTCCCCTAGTGCCATCAGACATTGGCTCAAATGGAAAAATTCATCTAATAGACATAGGAGTGAAATTAATTATGCGTTGCCCTAAATCCTTGGTAGGCATAATTCATAAATTGTATCTACGTCGTTTTCACTCCTATGTCTAATGTACCAAACCAGGTTTCTAAATCCGCGATCGCCTGAAAATCCAATAATGCTTCACCGAGATTTTCTAATTGTTCTAAGGAGAGAGTTTCAATCCGGTCTAGCACCTCTTGGGGTAATTCTCCCACCCGTCGAGTAAGCTGACGGAGAATGAGCAATTGCCCTTCTGCTTTTCGTCCTCTTAGTTCTCCTCGTTGTTCTCCTAGTTGTTCCCCTTCTCTTAGAATTTCTTGATAAATCACTGACTCGCGCATCATACCCTCCCGAAATAATTGTCGAATCAAATCTTGATTGTATTTTAACCCCGCTAAGATTTGGGTGTAAGCAGAAATTTCTGATCGTTGTCTTGGCTCAAGTTGACTAACTTTTCCCACAACTTGTTGCAACAAAGCTTGGGGTTGCGTGGTTGCCGCCAGTGGTGCTAATGGTAACAAAGCTGGCTCATTGAGGAATAGTTCAGGATTTTCTTCCCATAAGCGAATCACGCGATATTCATGACGGGTAGTTTCGACACAGAATACAGTTTCAATTACTGTTCCCGGTGCAGGGGGAAGCAGTAATACGACAACTTGCGTTATTGGTAGGCGATACAAACGATACAAGCGTACCCAATAATCTAGCATCCGCAGGGGTAGGGGTGGCGTAGATTCTAGTTTGGTTTGAAATTCCAGATGGAGAATGCGTCCTTGTAGCTGTAGGAATGTGACATAATCAGCGCGAATTGGTTCGATGCTCAATTCGGTTTTGAGGACTGTGACGGAAGTTTGCGGTGTTCCTAATACCCAACTGGCAAAGGTAGCAGGATGTTTTTCGGACAGGAGTTTGCAAAGGTTATCAAAAGACATTTGCGATCGCTAACAATTGAACGAGGTATTGTTATTATCTCGTGCAGTGGTTTGAGTAAGCGATGTCTACGACGGGCTACGCCTACGCACCATCACTCAGGAAAGCTCAATACTATACTCTGAGCGTATCTTTTTAAATTCCTGTAATATTTACATTAATATTCCATTTCTGGCTAGGTTGAGTTATCAGACGGTAAAAAGATAACTGTAGCGGTTCCTGATTTACTAGTAAAAACCTAACTCCCTTCTCTTTCCCTACCAAGGAAAGGGCAGAAAGAGCCTTTATATCTAAAAAAATTACGAATTACGAATTACGAATTACGAATTATACAAATGTATCTGCACATAATTAAAAAGCGATCGTCGCCCTTTTTCCTTTTTCCCTTTATCCTGCTGCTGACACTCCTCCTCTGTTTGCCTTGGGTGAGCGCGAAAGAACAGCCTAAGCCCAAACCAGAAGCATGGCAGATTAACGGTATCGTTGCTGCCCTTGATGATGGACATAACGGAGTAAAGGGGTCTGCACTAGACAAATTAGTTGGATATGATCTAAAAGATTTAGAATCTCTGGGAAAGAAACCAGAGGATATTGCTCAGAAAGCTGCCAAAATCCTCAAGGATAAAACTGTTGACTCAAGTGTTCGTTCCAGTGCAGCATCGGCATTGGGAAATCTAGGGGA
>NZ_JBDNJQ010000011.1:0-98542 GCF_051172895.1 Nostoc sp. CALU 1950
AGCGTCTAGTAGAGAAGGATTTAAAACAGTTGCGGCTACAGCCAAGAAAAGTAATTGTCAAGATACTTGTTTCATGTTGCTGTAAACCGAGGAGAGCTATGAGTTATGACGATCGCCGTATTGAAGTTGCTAAAGCGGCATGGCGGGTGATTGTCCGTGAAGGATTGGATCGTGCCAGTATGCGGGCGATCGCGCAAGAACTTGGCTCTTCAACCGGGGTTGTTACCCATTACTTTCGAGATAAAGAAGAACTCACCCTATTTGCTCTGGAACAGGTGTTTGAAAACGTCCTAGAGGAAATGAAAACCTGTGCCGAGGGACGACAAGGAATTGACAGACTAGCACAGATGATTTTTGTGGCTCTACCTCTGGAGGACATTGACAAAGCTGATTGGAAGGTTTGGGTGGCATTTTTGGGCTATTCTATCGGGCGCGATCGCCTTGTTCAGGAACACCGAAAACGCTATGACTTTTTACGGCAGATTATTTGTCAAGAATTAGCTGACTTACAAAAAGCCTTGCTAATTCGAGCCGATCTTGATTTAACCCTCGAAGCCAATGCACTCATCGCCCTAGTGGATGGCATTGGCACTGGTGTTGTGATTCGTCCTGAGCAATTCTCCGCAGATCAACAAAAATATCTCGTGCGGCGACATATCAATGCTTTACTGACATCATCTTGAACACCAACGAACAGATAATATCGAAACGATCATTGATTTTGATAATAAAAATTAATATTAATTTTTACTGAGTTTATCCTAGATTTTTATTTATCAATTCACCTAGCAAATTTTAATCAAAATATCAGCCCCATCTTTAATAAAAAGGTGATACTTCATATAGCAAATTAACTAAACTAAAGTGCAGATATGCACAGAGTGAGATTATAAGCAGAAAAATACTTCTGCCCAAAGTTTTTATCGCCGGATTGGGTTTGAAGATTTCTATCTAATAACAAAATAGCTGAATAAACTCGGTTCTTCGTCTATTAAATAAAGGAGTTCACAACCTCATGTCAATTCATAACTTTACTCTCTCCCGTCAGTTATTACGCAACTTGTCCATCATTTCGCTGACTTTTTTACTCCTATACGGTGCGTCTCGTGTGATGCTTTCTGCTCCCGCCACTGATATCTCGAATGCTGCACCGCAGGGAAAGCAAGTAGCGGTTTTCGCTGGTGGGTGCTACTGGGGAATGGAAGCAGTTTTTGAGCATCTATTAGGTGTTTCTGATGTCGTTTCTGGCTTTTCTGGAGGCGATGCAAGAACCGCAGACTACACACTTGTCAGTGCTGGATTAACTAATCATGCTGAATCCGTAAAAATCATTTACGATCCATCAAAAATATCATATAACCAACTTCTGAAGGTCTACTTTTTGGTAGCGCATAACCCAACTGAGTTAAATCGACAAGGGCCAGACTCAGGTAAGCAATATCGTTCGGCGATCTTTTTTGCTAACGATGAGCAGAAACAGGCTGCACAAGAATATATCGCTCAACTCAACAAATCGCAAATCTTCGACAAGCCGATTGTGACGGAATTAGATCCTTTGAAAGGTTTTTATCAGGCTGCGGCATACCATCAGAATTATATAGTGCATCATCCGAGCGATCGCTATGTTGTAATGAATGACTTGCCGAAGCTGGCTAAACTTCAAGCAAAGTTCCCTGATATGTATAGCAAGTAAGGGGATTTGCAGCATTCGACTTTTAATATCCCCTCAATCCGGTGAAAGATTAGCCTATCCTGTAAGATGCTCGTCCATGCTTCTCCAGATATTGCTGATGATACTCTTCTGCTCTATAGAATTGTGATGCAGGTACAATCTCCGTCACAATTGGATTTTTGTGATAGCGAGAACTATTTTCAAGCTGCTCCTTGGAGGCTCTTGCTAATAATTCCTGTTCTGGAGTGTGGAAAAATATCACTGACCGATATTGATAACCAACATCTGGTTCCTCGTGGTTTGATGCTGTGGGATTGTGCTTATTCCAAAACACATTTAGCAGTTCATTATAAGATACTATTGCTGGATTGTATTCCACTTCCACTACCTCAGCGTGTCCAGTTTTTCCTCTACAGACATCTTCGTAAGTTGGATTATCAAAGTGTCCGCCACTGTAACCAACTGCTGTAGAAATTACTCCTTTTACTTGACGAAATGCTGCTTCAACTCCCCAGAAACAGCCTGCTCCAAATGTCGCTTTTTGTAGATTAGCGTTTTGCATATCTTTGATAACTATTTTGTGATAATTTTAAATGAAACTCATCAAATCAGACAGATACTTTAGAAGGAAATATTTTCTAAATCCTGCCTGATTTATTTTAATTATTAGAATTACAGATTATCCTGATACGAGTATGATATAAAGCTGAATATTATCTAAGAATTGGAAAAAATAGTTAAATCTAAAATTAATATACTACTACAGTACGGCGTAAATAAAACACCCATTCCAAATCAATGAAAGGCTTGCAGTATCAGAATTACGAACTTGTACTGAGCGTAGCCGAACCACTTCGTGGAAGCAAGTACACGTAGCGTATCGTAGAGAAGTATTACGAATTACGAATTACGCGAAGCGGTACTAGCTTTTGCTAACTATAGGAATATTTCTTAGAATACTCACTATTTCAATTGGGTCTAACCGTTTAGTATAATCTGCATCAACAAAAGCATAAACGATTTTTCCGTCTCGATCAACTACAAATGTAGCTGGAATAGGTAGTTCAAAAGACTCATCTCCATTGTATCTAGGTAACACATGACCCTTTTCCTCTAATATATGTCTTAAATACTCTGGGATTTGAAACACAATTCCAAATTGACGAGCAATCATATTGCTGCGATCGCTCAATACTTCATAGGTTAGTTCATGTTTTTCTACAGTTGATATGGTATGACGAGTAGTTTGAGGTGAAATAGCAATTAGTGATGCTCCTAATGTTTTAATTGCAGGTAATGCTTGCTGGAGTCCTGCTAGTTCTAAGTTACAAAAAGGACACCAAGAACCTCGAAAAAAGGAAATAACTACAGGCCCACTAACTAGTAGTTTTTGTAATTCTACTGCTTGACCGAAAGCATTAAGTAGAATGAAATTAGGAATAATATCTCCTACCTTTAAAGCTTGGTCAATTATACCTGAAGAAATTAGCTTATTTTTGATAGACTCTGTAAAATCCATCGTAATTTTCCTGAAAGTTAACTTATACTTTTATGTACCTTTATAGATAAATACTGTTGCAGTGAATTTACTGAAATACTAAAAGTAGACCCTTGGATTTGCATTACTGGGATAATTGCTTTAGGTTCCAACTGGAGTTTAGACTAAAAGCGATATGACAGAACGCAAATCAAATGGAATTAGAGATTAAAAATATTATCTTGTCAGCCTCAAAGTATCCGCGACCTTTAACACTTGTGTACCATACTTGTCATAGTGGAACCTTACTTTTTACAAGCACAGCAAGAGGCGATCGCTCAATACAGGGAACTATTGGGAACTGGAAAAGCCTCCAGCCAAATTACCGAAACTATTCCAGCGGCTTCTCAGGGGCGCGTTGACAAGTTAATTGTCGCTCTCAATCAACAGCAGTGGGGTACTTTTGACCCAAACACCCAAACGGTTCAGGTGCATCCCAATGCAGAACCTAACGATGAAGAATTATTAGATTTCGCAGCAACTCAGACTATCTTGAATGGTGGTATTGTCTATGCGGATGAGTCGGCAGATATGCCAGATAATACACCATTAGCTGCGGTATTTCGCTATTGATGGTTAAATTATCAATCTTTAACCTCTTACAAATGTGCTTTGCACTCTTGTGGGAAAAGGGTAAAGGTCAAATGGGAAGGGTTAAACCCGGATTCCGCTGGTGCGATCGCAAAAATTCAACGGACATCATATTTGTCGCGAGTCAGGTAAGCGGAGCCTCTTAATAGGCATTCCCAGCCGGAGACTGGGAACGAGGTAATGCTTCTACTTTATTGAGTGTTCTCTGTATTAACCACCTGCAACAGCTGGGACAATACTTACTTCATCGCCATCTTTAAGAGTTGTGTTAATACCATCTAAATGACGGATATCTTCGCTATCGACGTAAAAATTTACAAACCGACGTAGTTTACCTTGTTCATCGCATAAGCGCGATTTAATCCCAGGAAAGCTTTTTTCTAATGATTCCAACAATTCCGCAATGGTGCTACCACTGGATTCTAGAGTAGCTTGATTATTGGTAAAACTTTGAAGAGTCGTAGGAACTAAAACTTTTACAGCCATAGAAGTAAAAAGTGAAGAATCAAGAATGAGGAGTCAGGAGCTAGGAATAAGTTAAGAGTAAAGAGTTATGAATAAAAAACTCATAACTCATAACTCCTAACTAAACGAGGACTTGTTGCCATTCCAAGCGATCGAGAGTACGCGATCGCTCTAGCGCACGTTCAAAACTATCGAGTTTGGCGTCAATAGTCAAGGGTTCACCAACGTAGCCTTGGATTGCTTCTTGGGTTTTCAGACCATTGCCAGTGATGTAAATCACGGTAGTTTCATCTGGATCAATCTTGCCAGCTTCTACCAGTTTTTTCAGCACGGCTACAGTTGTACCACCAGCCGTTTCTGTGAAGATGCCTTCGGTTTCTGCCAGTAGCTTGATGCCATCAATAATTTCTGCATCATTAACTGATTCAATATTACCACCAGTCTTCTGAGCTAACTCCACAGCATAAATGCCATCTGCTGGGTTGCCGATCGCCAGCGATTTAGCAATTGTATTCGGTTTAACTGGCTTAATAAAGTCGCGTCCTTCTTTGAAGGCTTGGGCGATAGGTGAACAACCTTCAGCTTGAGCACCGCTGAAACGAACACTTTTGTTTTCTACCAAACCAACTTCTATAAATTCTTGGAAACCCTTATAAATTTTGGTAAATAATGAACCAGATGCCAAAGGAGCAACAACATGATCCGGTAGTTCCCAGCCTAGTTGTTCCGCAACTTCAAAACCTAACGTCTTAGACCCTTCAGAGTAGTAAGGACGCAGATTGATATTGACAAAACCCCAGCCATGTGTATTAGCAACTTCTGAACAGAGGCGATTTACTTGATCGTAGTTGCCCTTGACAGCCATGAGGGTGGGACTGTAGATTAGGCTACCTAGAATTTTACCGGCTTCCAAATCTGCGGGGATGAACACACAGCAGTCTAAACCGGCGTGAGCTGCGATCGCAGCTGTAGAATTTGCCAAGTTCCCAGTGCTAGCGCAAGAAACAGTAGTGAAACCCAATTCTCGCGCTCTCGATAGAGCAACTGATACCACCCGATCCTTAAAGCTCAGGGTGGGCATATTCACGGCATCATTTTTTATATAAAGCTTATTTAGACCCAGGCGACGGGCAAGACGATGGGAACGAACCAAGGGAGTCATACCCGTTCCCACATCTATAACATTGTCAGTTGCGACAGGCAAAAAGGGACGATAGCGCCAAATGGAGTTGGGCCCAGCTTGAATTGTTTCACGAGTGACAGTCAGACGTAGGGCGTTGTAGTCGTACTTGACTTCTAACGGGCCAAAACATAACTCACAAACATTACTGGCTTTGAGTTCGTATTCCGCACCACATTCCTTACACTTTAAGGCTTGAAAGTAGGCAGTGCTGCTTTGGGTTTGGGTTTGGGTTTTGATTGCCTGAGTCATAAACTAGCTTTCCCTGTTTGTCTGTCGACTGTCGCCTGATAGTAACACGAGTAAAAATACCAGTCAAACATACCCGACAAAAATTGTCGGGTATGTTTAGTATTGAAAGGAATGATTATTGTAAAACTTTAACATCAGTAATCCCTACATTTAGTATTTACACTTATGCATCTAATGTTATAAAAAAAGAAAACAGCTTCAATTACTCAGCATTAACACGGCTAAGTAATATGATTAAATTGCATTCTAATTATGCTTAATTTGCATTTATTTAAATTACTATCTCATTTAAGTAATCTAGATCACCTAGTTAACTTTCAATTTTTTTATCTAAACGACTCTATTGAGCAGTATGTCTTGCTGATGGAAAAGACGCAAAAGTATTTTCATACATAAGTTTTAGTGTTTTTAGCGCCTGAGTTAAACCACTAAAATTTTTATGTGTGTTGCCAAAATAAAGTTACTTTTTCAATTTTGATGCACTCATTCATAGCTAGATAAGTTACTTATTTATACGGAAGATTTTTTTTGCTGTAAAAGCTACATTGCTATTTACATCAACAACTTAGCAAAATACAGTAATAAATTACACATATTTGCGATTGCCAGCCTTGAGTCTCAAGGGTAAGCGTAAAACAAGTAGACAAGTTATTTCTGATTATTGCCTCAATATAATTTTCAAGGAGTGTCAATCATTTCACTCCTTAAATATGCATTCCCGAAACATTGAAGTTTTGGGCAGCTATAGTCGGTAATTCTTTAAGGAATTGCCGAACTTTATCCTGTCTCAAAATCCAAGATACAAGTTCAGCAAACAAACAAACTACTTTTATGGTAAACCGAAATAAATCTGTCAACAAGCAGCGTAGACTTTACCAATCTCTAGTAGCAACAGCATTATTAACTGGTAGCTTTTTCCAATTTCTCGCACCTGTATTAGCTGACGGAACTACTGCGGGTACATCTATCAGTAACACCGCAACAGCAACTTACGAAGATCCCAACAGTCCAGGGACAACAATTAATTCCACTTCTAACACTGTCATTGTCACCGTAGCAGAGGTTGCTGGTATTACCGTCACTGCGTCTGGTGTCACAGATGCCACTTCTAGTCCTACCAATACAACAGTTCAGGTTGGTGACTTACTTATCTATACCTACACCTTAACCAACGTAGGTAATGACCCAACCCAATTCCACATTCCTAACCAAGCTACAACAACTGGACCGGGTACAGTTTCTGGCACATTACCAGATGGTGGTACAGTTAATAGCCTGCAATATAGTACCGACGGGGGTCAAACTTGGATAAATATTCCCCAAGGCGGTGTAGACACACCTTCGGTTCCAGTTGGTGGTACCGTGTTGGTACGAGTGCCAGTTACCGTCCAGAATGGCGCTCAAACCAACGACGTAATTACTGTTACCCTTGGTAATACTCCTGGTGATGCCCAAAACCAACTGCGGAGTCCTGATGGTGGTGACGTGTTTACCGTAGATAACGCCGATGGTGGTGCTGTTGGTGAGGTAAATGGTCTACCAGTTAATGGTACGCGGGAAGCCAGCGCCACCGAGCAAATTCAGGTTGGTTTAACGGTGAAGACCTACACCTTAGCCACCATTCTCAAGATTCGTAGTGGCTATAACAATGCTGGCACCACTGCAATTACAGATGACAAGCTGACTTACGATTTGAGTTTGCGAGTTGAGTCCAACGATCCCACAGGGCAGGGAATTATACCAGCAGCTTTGACGGGCACAAGCATCAATGTTAATGGTGCTGCTAGCACCCATATCTTGGTTTCTGATGCGATTCCTGCGGGTACAGATTTGGCAATAGCACCAACTGCGCCTCCTGGTTGGCAAACTGTCTATACCACTGACGCAGTTACAATTAATGCGAATACAGCGAGTTGGACTACGACAGCACCACCCTTGGCCTCAGTCACTCGCGTTGGTTTTATCAATAATCCAGCAATCATTACTTCCATCGCTCCTGGTACAACGGTGAATGGCTTCTCGATTCAGCTAGCCGTTGAATCAACTGCAACTTCACCCTTAACCGTCGCTAACATTGCCCAATTATTTGGTCAAACACCCAGTAGCAATCTCCCAGTCTACGATGATTCTGGCGACCAAAATCCCAGCAACTACAATGGTCCACCAGGGAATATGACACCTCATGGCGTTACAGATACCAATGGTGATGGTGTTCCCGATACTCTATTGGCTGGCGACGTTGATGATGGCTATATTGGTACTCCAACAGCTCCAGAAACTGGAACTGACACAGGTAACAACAACACTGGTGATGGTACACCAGGAGGTGAGGCCAACGTCTTCACACTACAAGCACCTGTTGCTTCAGCAATATTCAACGGCCCGCAGAATGCGCCGGATGCCACTGGGCCATCGGGTGGAACTAACGATGACTTCACCAACAAATCTTCTCTGGTTCCTGCTGGTACCGCACCTGGTAGTTTACTCGATCCTCAATCAGTTGGCTTCACCAACACAGTTAAAAACAGTGGTACTGATCCAGGCGTTTTGAAGCTAGAGCCAACACCACCAATAGTTCCAGGAGATTTACCAAATGGTACGAAGGTGACTATTACCTATAATAGTCAGTCTGCTGTTTATACTTACAATAATGGAGTGTTTACAGGACCTATTACACCAATAACCATTCCCAACTTTGCTCCTAATGCAACTCTCAATTATGGTGTAGAAGTTGATTTACCTCCAGATACGCAGTTATCGACTGATATTAATAGAGGCTTCCCAGTACCCATAATTGCTTCTATTGACAACTACACGACGGATAGTAACGCTGATGGAATTAAGGATACTGGCAACGATACTATCTTTGATTCATCCAACATCACCATCGATCGCGTGTACACTGGCTTTTTGAAACTGCTGAAAGTGTCACGAGTCTTACAAGGAACAGGGCCTGTAGTTCAAGGTAATGATGGCACATTCAGTACCGATGCGAAGAAGCCTGCACCAGGAAACATTATTGAGTACCAAATTCAGTACAGCAATATTTCCGAATCTCAATCTGGAACTGGGAATGTGATTTTGAATGCTGACAAAGTTGTGATTATTGAAGATGGTACCCTCAGTACAGCCCTGAATGATGGTAAGAACAACTGGGCGCTGGACAATGATAATAACACTCAAATTGATACCAGCAATATTGTTGGTTCAGCTAAGGATTCTGGGGCTGCAACCATCCAATTCTTCAGTGGTAATCCAGCTAATAGCTCTGGCATCGACCAAACTGGAACTACGGTAAACACTGATGTGACTAAGTATGTCAATACTGTAACTGGCGTGATCGCACCGGGTATTCAAAGAACATTTACCTTCCAACGCAAGGTGAACTAATTCGTTTGACCTCATTCCTACCCTCTCTTTGCTTGCAAAGAGGGGAGTGACTATTTTTGAGTACAAGCAGGGAAAGATAAGTCAATAATCAACATTCTGGAAGTTTTTTGAGGTTATTTATATGAGGCGTGTTTCTCTTGCAGGTTTAGGAGCGATCGCACTGATTGCTACAGTTCCATTTATCAGCCAAATTCCGGGGTGGCATTCAGAAAGTGCCATTGCTCAGAATATCAAAACTCAAGGGCAAATTCAATTGCGCTTAGAAGCAGAAAAGCAAGTGGTGGCGCAAGATCAGCAGGGTAAACAAAGCCAAAAATGGGAACCTTTAAAAGGTCAAGCTGTGGTACGACCGGGAGATGTGTTGCGATATACCTTGAGTAGCGAAAATAAGAGCGATCGCGTAGTGAAGAATTTGACTCTGAATCAACCTATTCCGAAGGGAATGCTATACGTACTGAAATCTGCAAATGTGGCTAATAATGGAAAAATTACTTACAGCATTGATGGTGGGCGCAGCTTTGGAGAAAATCCCACTGTTAAAGTTATTCTTCCTGACGGCAAAGTGGAAACTAAACCAGCACCGGCCATTGCTTACACCCACATCCGTTTACAGGTTCCGTCAGTTCCAGCAAAAACGACAGTCAAGGCGACTTATCAAACCCAAGTGCGTTGATTGAAATTGGGATCTTCCTTGGTTTTTTCTACTAAGGACAACCCTGACGCGACATTTAACAAATCAAATCGGATTAATGTAGCGGTGGACTTTTAATAATTTTGGATTTCTATAAATAAGTGTTTTTCTTAACAAGAAACTTGGTATCCCAGAGGAGAGATGTTCAGTGAGCCGTCCTCAAAACCAAAAGCAAATTACTTCTAGCAGTAGCTGGTGGCGACGGTTAACAGCTACTCTTCTTCTGGGAAGTTTTTTGCATACTACTATACCTATACCAGCGATCGCGCAACAGACTAACAATCTGGTTGCGTCTTTGCCATTAATAAATCAAGCTACTTATACTTATACAGATTCTGGCAGTAATTATCAATATCAAGGCAGTTCTAGTCAGATCAATGTTAGTCCTAGCCCATTAGTTGACCCATTAGGGCGGATTTTAGGTTGTGCTGGCACAATTTTACCTGACTATACAGGTTTTTCAGTTGGGGTATACGAACCTAACTCTAGTGATCCAACGGGGACAGAATTGGGCAATTTGGTTTCTTTGACTCGAACAGAGTTACCAGATATTCCTAATAACAATGTACCTGGTGGTAAATCGCCAAATACCGAGAATAGTAACCCTTACTTCGTTACGAATAACCCTGCGGGTGTCTACAATTTTTTACTCGATCCGAATAAGGGTCAAACTGATCCAGGTAGAACCTACATTTTTGTAGTTAATCCACCACCAAATTCTATCTATAAACAGCGGCGGGTCAAGATTGAAATCCTTGGTAGTAGTGGTACACAAGGTAATGGTGTCGTCCGATATGTCGCTACTTCTCTAGATGGTCAACCAATTAGTCTCACAGGCGAAACCAGGGTAGAGCAAACAGTTGTTCTAGTTCCCAATGCAGAAACAGTGGGACTGGATTTATTAGCCTTTGAATTCACCACAAATTTGTGTCAAGCCAATCAGTTACAGATTATCAAAACAGGCGATCGCGCTGCTGCTGAACCTGGAGATACGGTAATCTACCGCGTGTCGGTGAAAAATCTCGCTGATGCTGGTTTGAATAATATATTTGTCACCGACAACCTACCTTTAGGATTCAATTTCTTGCCGAAATCTGTGCGGGGAGAATTGGACGGTCAACCAGTCACTATCACCTCAGAACGCAATGGAAACACAGTGACATTCCGCACAGATGTAACGATTCCCACAGAGAAAGTTCTGAATATTGCCTACGCTGCTCAACTCACAGCTGATTCACTGCGTGGGAATGGTCGTAATAGTGCGATCGTTAATGGCCAACGAGCTGATAACAGTTTTAGCACCAAGGATGGCCCAGCAACCCACCAGTTGAAAATTCGTCCAGGAATCGTTTCTGATTGTGGCACGATTATCGGTCGGGTGTTTGTTGATAAAAACTTTGATGGTGAACAACAGCGTGGTGAGCCAGGAATACCAAATGCGGTGATTTTTCTGGAGGACGGGAACCGCATCACTACAGATCCGAATGGTTTGTTCTCCTTAGCTAATGCTTTACCTGGATACCACACAGGTGTATTAGACCTCAGCAGTGTACCCGGTTACGCCCTAGCTCGTAACGAAAAATTCCGCGAACGCAATAGCCAATCTCGCTTGGTGCATTTAGAACCTGGTGGCTTGGTACGTATGAACTTCGCTGTCACCCCCACATTTCAGGAGTCAGTGAAGAAATGAAACTCAGACTGCACTGTACAACTACATTTAACCTGAGATTGATCGGGGCGATGCCAGTAATGGCTCTCAGCCTTGTTTTATATCCTGCGATCGCCAAAGCTGAAATCACTAGTGAAAATCTACTGTTCCCCGATTCTCCTTCGCAAGCAAATAAGGGTGTAGAAGATCCTGACTTTTCAAGTTCTAAAAGGGGAGAGGCTTTGAATTCTCCCCATCTTTTGGGAAGTTCTGACAAGCAACTTTCACCCCTGGAACTTCCCTCAACTTCTTCAGCACCAGTTACTGATACTTCAATTCCAGATATCCAGCCAAGTGAAACGGAAATACAACCATTTCAACCAGCAACTTCTGTTGATTTGCTCAGACGCTTACGTAAAATAGCAGCACGCAAAGACACTGAGACACAGCTTGAAACTTCTCCAACAGAAATACAACCATTTCAACCAGCAACTTCTGTTGATTTGCCTAGAGGCTTACGCAAAATAGCAGGAGTAGAGGACACGGAGACAACGGAAGGGGTGAATGAAAATCTTCCCGTGTCCCCCACTATCCCTATCTCTACAGCAATCAAAATTTTGACTCCAACAGCTGAAAGTGTTGTAGATGTCCAAGCTAGCACGGTAATTGTACAGTTCCCCGCTGGTAGTCAAGTAGAATTGCGGGTAAATGGGGCGTTGGTAGACCCTTCTTTAGTGGGACGGACGGAAACTGATGCCACTACTAACTTGGTAACGCAGACATGGTATGGTGTCTCGTTAAAAGAAGGTGCAAACACCATCTCTGCACAAGTTGTCGGCGGAACAGAACCCCCTGTAACAGTGCAAGTCGCAGTCCGGGGAGCGCCACAAAAACTAACTGTAGAAACAGTTGAGTCCCGTATCCCAGCAGATGGACGTTCTACGGCGACAATTCGGGGTCAACTCATCGATGCAAGTGGTAATCGCTCTAACCGTGATGCCGTTGTCACTTTGATCCCTACTGCTGGGGAGTTGGTTGGGAAAGACTTCAAACCCGATGAACCGGGATTTCAAGTGGAGGCGAAAGCTGGGCAATTTACAGCGATGTTGCGATCGCAGCTAAAAGCGCAAACTGTGACAATTCGCGCGATCGCTAATGATTTAGAAGCCTTTACTCAACTGCAATTTGAAACGTCACTACGTCCGAGTTTGGTGACAGGGGTCATAGATTTACGTTTAGGCGCTAGAGGTACAAATTATTACGGTAGTTTCCGTGATTTCCTCCCTCCAGATAAAGACAACAGAACGCAATTAGATTTCAATTCCGCGATATTTGCCACTGGTGCGATCGGGGAATGGTTATTTACAGGTGCATACAACAGTTCTCGTAGCCTGAATGAAGATTGTAACTGCGATAATCGCCTGTTTAGAACTTACCAATTTAGTGAGCAAAATTATCCTGTTTACGGCGATAGCTCGAAAGTTGATGTAGTTGCGCCTTCTATTGACAGTGTATTTCTGCGTTTCGAGCGTTCAGCTCGTATCCCCGGCTCTGATCCAGATTATGGCATGTGGGGTGACTACAACACAGAAGAATTTGCGCGGCGATCGCAGCAATTTACTTCTATCACTCGTCAACTCCACGGTTTTAAAGCTAACTACAACTTAGGAAACCTACAAATTACAGGTTTCTATGGCAACAACTTAGAAGGGTTTCAAAGAGATACCATTGCTCCCGATGGTACTAGTGGTTATTACTTCCTCTCTCGCAGACTACTACAACCAGGTAGCGAAAATGTCTTTATCGAGTTAGAAGAACTCAATCGTCCTGGGACTGTATTAGAACGGAAACAGCTTAACCGAGGCCCAGACTATGAAATCGACTACGATCGCGGTACATTAATATTCCGCGAACCGATTCTTCGCACCGATATTGATCAAACTGGACAAGTGTTGGTACGTCGGATTATTGTTAGCTATCAATATGACGACCAAAACTCTGACGGCAATATCTATGCTGGTCGTTTGCAATATAATCTTTCCCGCAAACTTAACCAGGAAAGTTGGATAGGAGCAACTTATGTTCAAGAAAATCATGGAGTGCGTGATTTTCAACTCTACGGTGCAGATGCGCTGATTGCTTTGGGTGACAAAGGCAAGTTAATCGCAGAATATGCCCATTCCACTAATGATTCTGATGTTGTGGGAAAAGTTAGTGGTGATGCCTACCGCTTGGAAGCTGAGGGAGAAATTGCCAATGGGATTCAAGGTCGTGCCTATTATCGCTTTGCTGATACGGGTTTTGCCAATAATGCCACTATCAGCTTTGTACCGGGACAAACCCGTTATGGGGCGCAGGTTACAGCTAAACTAACTTCAAGTACTAACGTCAGGGTGCAATACGACCACGAAGACAATTTTGGGATTGCTCCCCAACCCCTAGACACCTTTGAAGAACTGTTTGCACCCCGTTATGAGTCCATACCTGGGAGCAAAGTTGATAATTCACTGACGACGATTTCCGCTGGGATTCAACAACGCTTAGGTAAAGCTATTCTGGATCTGGATTGGATTCATCGTAATCGGGAAGACCGTATCCCCGACAGCGCTCTGAATAGTAATTCTAATCAATTGCGATCGCGTTTTACAGTTCCCATTGCGAAAAACCTGACTTTCCAAGCCCAAAATGAACTCAGCTTATCTTCTCAAAAAGATACTGTTTACCCAGACCGTACTATTTTAGGGTTGAATTGGGCAGCACTTCCTGGTGTCAGTGTCAGTTTGGCTCAACAGTTTTACACTGGCGGTCAATTTTCGGGTAATTCTATCACCAGCTTAAGTGTCAATGGTGAACACAAACTCGGTACTGATACCACCTTGACTGGTCGTTACTCAATTTTGGGTGGTGCAAATGAACTGACTACCCAAGGTGCAATTGGTCTAAATAACCGTTGGACTATTGCTTCGGGATTGCGGCTGAATTTAGCTTACGAACACGTATTTGGCAACTTCTTCGGACGAACTGCGGCGGGTCAACAATATGCCCAACCCTACGCCTTTGGTCAAGCAGCATCTGCGATCGGATTTGAGGGTGGCGATAGTTACAGCGTTGGGTTGGAGTACAGTGATAATCCCCAGTTTCAAGCCAGCGCTCGTTACGAGCATCGTTCCTCTTCTGGTGGTAGTAATACAGTAATTACCGCAGGTGCCACAGGTAAAATTTCTCCGGCTCTGACGGCTCTGGTACGTTATCAACAAGCAAACTCTTCCAATCAGAAGCTTTCAGGATTGGGAGATACCGCTAATTTGAAGCTGGGTTTAGCCTACCGCGACCCCAATAGCGATAAATTTAATGCCTTGTTGCGTTATGAATATCGCCAAAATCCGACAATTATTCCTGAAACTATTTTGTTAGGTAGTGGTACGGGTTCCCAAGACCATACCTTTGCTTTAGAAGCTATTTATGCCCCTAACTGGCAATGGGAATTCTACGGTAAATATGCTTTGCGTAACAGTACTTCTTATTTAGCCAACGATTTAGTTGGTACAAGTATGGTGAATCTGGGACAATTGCGAGCTACTTATCGTTTGGGATATAGCTGGGATTTAGTTGGTGAGGCTCGCTGGATTGGTCAATCTAACTACAGCGAAACAGGCTTTGTGGTAGAAACAGGCTACTACCTTACTCCTAATCTACGCCTTTCTGCTGGATATGTTTTTGGTAAAGTCGATGACCGAGATTTTTCTGGGACACGTTCCGCAGGTGGGGCGTATTTGGGCTTCACGGTCAAGCTTGACGAATTGTTTGATGGTTTCGGACAGCAAAAACCTGTAGCACGTCAGCAACCAGAATCTACGGTGCAAACTCTGGTAGAGAAATTAAAAAATAGAATTCAGGAGTCAGGAGCCAGAATTCAGAATTGAATTCTGTGTGACTGGCGGATAGCGCAGCAGTAAGAAGAGTAGTTTGTGTTTGACTGTTTGGGCGCGGTCAAATTACTTTGACGATATTACCGCGCTCAAAACTGTAAAAATTAAGCTGCAATCCGGGGTCGGTTATTGGGTGTAGTTGGAGCCAGCAAACGACTGTATAGCTGAGTCAGTCGGAATGCCACACTATACCAACTAAAAGCAATTTCTGTCCGTTGCCTTGCTGCTTCACCTAACTGGTCTCGCCAAGCTGGGTTGATCAGAATGCGGTCTATGGCAGCAGCAAAAGCCACTTCATCTTTGGCGGGCGCTAGTAAACCTGTGACCTCTGGTACAACAGTAAACTGCAACCCACCGACATTACTAGCTACGACTGGAGTTTTACTCGCCATCGCCTCAATGGCAACTAAACCAAAAGGTTCGTAGTGACTGGGCACTACGCAGACATCAGCAGCAGCGTAGTAGAAGGGAAGGACAGTTTCATCTAGGCGACCGGTAAAGGTTGTACAATCTTCTAATCCGAGTTCAGTGACAATGCTGGCGATGCGATCGCGTTCAATTCCATCACTCTGACCTGGACGACTACCACCCCCAATCACTAGTTGGAGGTTAGCCTCACCCCTTAAACTCGACTTGCCAATAGCTCGTACTAAAGTTTCAATACCTTTGCGTCGGTCAAACCGACCAACATAGAGAACCATTTTGGCATCTGGTGCAATTCCCAACTTTTCCCGTGCAGCAGACCGCGGAATTTCCCCAAATTTATCAGTATCGGTACCACAGGGAATCATTTCAATGTTCCCTTTGCTGGAAACGAGTATCCGCATGTGTTTCTGTTCTTGTGGACTGGTCGCAACCACGCAGTCTACAGTTTCTAGACAGGCTTTTTCTATAGCTAGTCGCTGGGCTGCAATTACGGGAACATCACCAATACTTCTGTATTTAACCGCTCCTAAAGAGTGGTAAGTATGCACCTGAATCAGCGGTTGTTGCTTTTTCAATTCCATGCCAACCCAAGAAGACAACCAGTAATTGGTATGAATTAGGGAGTAATGGAACCCTTGGCGTTGCTGAAATCGCTGGAATTCTTCGATAAATTCAGGTAAATGGTTAAACAAGTTATCTCGCCCAATAAACTCAGCTGGGCCAGCGTTTAACCGAATAGTACGACAATTCAGGCTATGTTGAGCGATCGCAGCTTGGTCAGGACTACTACGACGAGTGAACATATCCACTTGCCAACCTTGCTGGGCTAGGGCATAACCTACTTGACGCACATAGACATTTTGACCCCCAGCTTCTTCTTGACCGATTTCAACAGCCGGGTCGCCATCGACAGAAATTAGAGCAATGCGATGTTTCTTATTCTGGAACATAGCTGATTTTCACCTCAAGGCAAATAATCCTACCTCAGACGCCAGAAATCAAGATATTGTTATCCTCTCTCAAGGCCGAGGGCAGGCACAACGAACCACAAAGTTACCAGCCAAAGGACACTGACGAGAACAAGGCATTACTTGTAAGAATGCTTCTCGTTCAGTCTCTTCTCAATGCCGACGAAGTTAGCTGACGGGCTAGGACTGAGAGATGTCCTTCTTGAAAAAGTTATAAGTTGTGAGTTATGAATTATGAGTCATCTATTTAGTAACTTTTAACTCCTCACTCTTAACTCTAACTTTCTTCAAAATACGCCCCAAACTTGGTTCCTCCGCTCCGGTTTAACCTTACTCACAAAATTTTTCAGGGAATATAGTGGATTAGGCAGACTGATTTATTTTTCTTCACAGTTTATAACGTGTCATCATCAACTATGTCAACAGTGTGAACAAAAAAAGAGTGCTGGGAATCACTTCAAAGCGCGTTGTGCCTAGCGTTGGAGAATCAAGGCATAGGGGAAAATTTGAGTTTTTAAGATGCTCTCAACAATAAACTTACTGATATTCACTGCTACATTTTCTTTAATTTTTGGGAATGAAATAGTCTTGAGAGTTTTAGTGCAAAAAAATCTGGTTAGAGATATTTGGAAAGTCAACAAATATACTCGAAACCTCTTTCTTTGCAGGATAGAGGCTTGAAAACCCCAATTTCCCCATAGGGAAGGAGTTAGGGAATTAGGTTTCGAGGCATTTGAGTTAATAACGATACTTTTCAAACATCCTCTTAAAGTATCCGAAAAGCAGCAACTTCAGTTTGGAGATTAAGTATACACCTACCAAAATGAGATGTACTCATTGCTAAGTTATGGTAAATACAAATTTGAAACTGAGATTTAAACCTGTTTCTCACAGTTGGGTTGCTCTACATCCACAGCCTAAAGGAGTAATTCAATTTATTGCTGGGGCTTTCTTTGGTACTTTTGGCCCCATGCTTTTCTATCGCTATTTGCTTCAATGTTTATTCGAGCAGGGATATACAATTATCCTTCTGCCTTTTAATTTTACTTTTAATCATTATGTAGAAGCTGGTTTTCTCATGAGAGAGCAGTATGAAATTCTGCCAGAGCTTGTAAAAATGGCAAGTGTTGCAGGATATGATTATGAAGCCTATCTAGATGATAAGAACTTTTCTTGGATTGGACATAGCCTTGGTTGTAAATATATCTCTTTGTTAGAAGGATTTACTGCTCTACCTCCAAATCCTCAACATAGAGAACAGTTTATTCGTAATCTGCTGTCTCATACTTCCGATGAGTCACAGATAAAAAGTGTCGTTGCAGACATTAACATTCTCTTTGAGGAACTAACGCGAAAAACTGCTGAAGTTAAAAACTTAATTTATACTTATGTGCATAAGGATATCAAATTTAATAGTGTCTTTATTAAAGGGCAGGTTTCTATCCTATTAGCACCTGCTATTGCTGACACAGGGAGTGCAATTCGTCCTCAATTTTTAGCGGATATCATCGATAATTTGGGTTGGGGTGTGAAACCAACTGTTGAAGAAACCCAGAATTTAATCAAGGATAGTGGGCTATTTAATATCATGGGTTTAGTCTGTTTCAAGTCAGACAATATTGCTAAATCAACCTGTGAATGGTTTACTAATATTCTGCAAAAGCCACCTCAAGATTTTCGGAAAAGTTTTGCAGGTGGACATTTAAGACCTCTAGGTATTCAATTAGGTAACTATGTCATTAATCTTTTTAATAAACCGTTGATTGAATCAGTTCAAGAGCGAAATAGAGGATTTGAGCATAGTGTTATTCAGTTGCTTGAGAAACTGCAAGAAAAATCAACATAATGGGCATGGGGCATGGGGCATGGGGCATGGGGCATGGGGCATGGGGCATTGGGCATTGGGCATTGGGCATTGGGCATTGGGCATTGGGCATTGGGAAAACAGTTTCGTTAGTGGGGCGTTGAGCCAGTTCCGAGTTCTGAGTAAAAAAGTGAGATTTCCCACTCAGCACTCATGACTCAGCATTCAGCACTCATTACTCCCCACTCCCTATGCCTTTTTCATAATCCCAACTCTTCTGGAAAACCGAGCATGATGTTTAGGTTTTGGACGGCGGCTCCTGATGCGCCCTTACCCAGGTTGTCAAGACGAGCAACTAGCAACACTTCTTTGGTAGTGTCATTGGCGAATACAAAAACCTGAACAATATTGGTGTTTTTGATTGCGTAGGCGTAGCCCGTCGTAGACATCGCATCCAAAAATATTCCGTCTCGCAGCAGAGTAGAATCTTGGTATGGAGCAACCTGCACAAATTTTTCACTTTGGTAGTAGTTAGCGATCGCTTGATGAATAACTTCACCTGATGGTGGATTATCCAAAGTTCCCAGCGGCAAAGGCACTTGTACCAGCATCCCCTGCTCAAAATCCCCTACTGCCGGTACGAACAGCGGCGGTGATGCTAACCCTGAGTAATAATGCATTTCTTTGACGTGCTTATGCCCAAACCGCAACCCATAGATCCCATAGGGATAGAGTGACTCTGCTCCGGCTTGTTGCTCGTGGAAGGTATGGTACTGTTTGATGAGATTCTTCCCACCGCCAGAGTAACCTGACACTGCATTAACGGTGATGGGAAAATTGCTGTTCAGGAGTCCCTTGGCAATCAACGGACGGATACAAGCCAAGAATCCTGTAGGATAACAGCCAGGATTGCTCACAAACTGGGCGCTGGCGATTTTCTCTCGCTGTCCTGGATTTAGTTCAGGGAAACCATATACCCAGTTCTTAGCTGTGCGATGGGCAGTACTAGCATCAAGGATCTTAACCGTAGTACTAGTTACCAAGCTAACAGCTTCAAGGGCTGCATCATCAGGTAGGCAGAGAATAACAACATCGACGGCATTGATTAGTTTAGCTCGCTCAGATGCATCTTTACGTTTAGATTCCTCAATGCTAACTAACTCGATATCATCCCGTTGGTTGAGACGTGAGTAAATTTGTAAGCCTGTGGTTCCTGATTCGCCATCAATGAAAATCTTGGGTTTAGTAATCATGCCTTCAGCACCCTTAGATGTAAATAGTATTTTAAAACAGCTATAGCAATCCGATTATATTTTTGAAAAAATCAACGAGAAGAAGGCAGGAAAAGAACCTCTCCCATGTTCGCTTAGTAGCTACTCTTACGAGAATGCTTTCAGCGAACTCGCAGGGTATTGCCTCTACCTCATGTAGTTTTGCGTAAATCCTACAGAGTGATGAAAAAGCACTAATGTAAAGAATAGTTACTAGATAACCTTACTATGTACTCGATAGTGATACCTTCTCGATGCTTGATATATAAATCAGATTTGATTTTTGAAAAAACGACCTATTCTTAAAGCTTATGTATGAAAAAATTGCTATTCCTATTTTAAGTCTCATATTTGCGACGCTCATACCTAATATGGTAGCTGCTGAGACTGTGATGGAAAAAGTAGCTAGAACAGGGGTATTAACAGCTGGTACTAGTAGAGATGCGCTACCTTTTGCCTATGTGGATAGTCAAGGAAAGTTAAATGGCTATTCTGTAGATATGCTGACTCTGATTAAAGAGAAATTAGAAAAAGACTTAGATAAAAAAATTAAACTGCAACTAGTTGGTCTTAGCCCTTCTGAGCGGATTACTAAAATAGTTAATCAACAAGTTGATATTGTGTGTGATGCTAGTAGTTTTACCTGGAAGCGAGATAAAAAAGTAGACTTTTCTGTTAGCTACGGTGTGACTGGAACCCAATTATTAGTTAAGAAAGGAAGTAATCTAGGTTCCTCTGAATCCCTTATTGGTAAGCGAATTGGTGTGCTGGCAGGAACCACAAATGAGCAGGCGATCGCTCGTGTGCAACCCCAAGCTAAATTGGTGTATTTTAAAACTAGGGCAGAGGGATACACAGCTTTGCAAGAAGGTACTATTGATGGTTTCTCGTCCGATAGCATTCTTTTAGAGGGATGGCTGCAACAGCAAAAAAATCCAGATGCTTTTGCGATCGTACCCCCTCGCCCCTATTCACAAGAAGGTATCGCTTGCATGGTGCCAGAAAATAACTCGAAATTCTTGGATACAGTCAACTATTCTCTGGTCAAGTTCATGCAAGGATTTGTCAATGGTAATCAGAAATATGTCACTATTTTTGACCGTTGGTTTGGGTCTCAAGGCGCTGTAGCGCTCAATCGGGATTTACGTGATTTGGTAGTGGAAACTATGCAATTGGTTATAGAATTTCGTGAGGAAATTCCTAAAAGCGATCTGTGAAATAATGGTTTTCCCACAAAATCATCTAGCTAACTATTTGTACCAGATTCTGGTATAATCCCCCATTCCCCATTTTCAAACTTCTTCCGCACTCAATCCTGATCCGACAATTGCCCGATAGCACAATTGCAGTGATGGATCTCCAGCAATTACTCGTCGCTGTAAATTATGAGCGATCGCGATCATATCTTCTTGAGGCAGCCAGGGAAATACTACTAAGTCTCCTGGCTGCGAAAACATGGTAACTAACTGCTCAAGGGTGTTTGCTTGCAAGCCAGAAGGTTGCAGAATGATCAATGTTGCCGCTTCTTCAATCAGCCAATCATGATCCCAATCATCTGAAGTCACAGCAACAGCTAAAGTGACTGGAGGGATTTTAGCAAAAAACTCTGGTGAAGCTGTATCACCATGAAATAATCGGTGCTGCTGTCCTAAACGCCACCAACGAAATTGGCTCTTAACAGTAGCTTCAGGTGATGTCTCTACATAAGTGACAGGAACCTCAATAATTGGGGATGGATAATTCTCTTTTTGGATGGATTTTGGTAAGATGACAATATTTTCTGGCTTGACTCCCTCTTCTAATGTAGTTGTCGAATCAGTTTTTTCTTGTTGCTGATGTTTAATAGTTTGGACTAAATCTTTGTGAGTGATGCGCCTACCAGTTTTCGCTTCTTCTAGATACTGCTCCCGCAGTTTTTGAGGTGTGGAGGGTGCAGCAAGTAGATACAAAGCGGAGGTAGCAATGTCAATTTGTGAAAGATTTGCACGGTTGCCAAAGGTTTCATACACATTAATAAAGTTGTATGCTGTTCGACGGCTCCAACCAAATTCTGCTTTCAACCAAGTATCAAACTGCCCATGCTTCAGTTTAGAACGCACTTCTGCCAATCGTTGCCCAATCTCCCAAATGTCTTGGGCAGTCCGCCGTAGCTGCTCTCGGATTTCTGTTGTCCGCTGTTCAACTAATGTCCGCTGCTCTGGAGTGAGAAGTTCGTAATCAAAACGAGTAATAATTGTATCTTTTGTATCCTTGTGATTTGATTTTACCATTGTGAATTTCCACATCCATTGGCGAAGAACTCAGCTATTTTGGATTACAGATAGAACATACACAAAATTGTGAGCATAATCTCACTCAGTTGTAGCTAGACTTCCTGCACTAAGTACACTATCTTATTCATTTTATTTTAAAAGCAGGAAAATCTGGAAATTAGACTTATATTGTGTCCGGCTAAAGACTTTTCATTTAGAACGCAGTTCTTGCTGGGGGCTGGGAGCAGGGGGAAAGAGGCTTTTCCGATTTTTGCACAAATGCGGTAATCATAAGTGATTAACCGGACTTGATATCACACAAAAGCTGAGTGTCTGGTAGCTGGTAAGATTTAACCTGCAAAAGGAAGGGAACCGGAGCAAGATACCCATGCTGACAACTAACAACTAAAGACTTGACAAAAAATCCCATTTACTTGTTAACTGAGAATAATTACTAATTATTTCAATATTTAGTAAAAATGCTGGCATAGTTTTTGCATTATCAGGAGGCTTGCCTGAATCAATAAAAATTACCATTCTTATTGATTCAGACACAAATTTAAGTTGGCACATTGTACTGTTTTCTGGTAGCAAAGATTACTAAAGTCATCTGCCGCTTATCCAGTTCAACAGCAAATTCAGATTTAGGTGTATCAGAAAAATCATCACAATACCTTGTGTAGACAGAGTTTGAACTGAATTATTGAATTTGTGTGTTTTTATATCAAGGGTGCGAATTTTTACATGAAGACTCAGTTACTAATTTCGACAAATAATTCCTTGCTAGAAGTTGACCACATTTTTATTTGTGTTGAGGATGCACCTAAAGTTGAGTTCTTTGAGCAAGCAGGGTTGATGTTTGCCAGTCCTGCTGTACAGCAGATGGAACGAGGTACAGCCTCACAGATTCTCTTTTTTGAGAACTTTTATCTAGAGTTCATTTGGGTTGAGGATGAAGTCGCCGCTGAAATCTATGCTGTCCGCACAGGTCTAGACCTTTTAGGGCGATCGCATTGGCAACAAACACAAATCTCTCCATTTGGGATTGCTCTGCACCAGCAGTCTCGCGCCACATCCTCGTTTGAGGAGGAATTTCGGCGATTGCAACCCCAAAAGACAGAACTATTATTAAGTTTTTCCAGTGATAATTTAGTCACCCAAACTGAACCTTTATGCTTTGTCATTCCTGATGCGATCGCCTTACCAACTTTATTAAAAAACTTTCCTAACTTCCAAAAACAGTTTGTGTCTCATCCACTAGGACTGAGAAAAATGACAGGAATAGAGGTAACTGTTACTCATACTTACCCTCTAACTCAACCTCTGGCACTCCTAGTAGAGAATGGAGTAGTGCAAGTTGAGCAGGGAACTTCCCCATGTCTACAGTTGAACTTTGATAATTATATGCAGAGGAATATATTAGATGCGCGAGCGATCGGCATTCCTCTAGTTTTAAAATTTTAGCATCGCTGCTTTTTCAGTCAAGAAAGGTGTATTTGTTGAATTTTGAATTGTTTACTAGGAGAAAATCATGAGTCAGAATGAAGAAGATACCACAATTTATCAAGTTGTAATCAACGAAGAAGAACAATATTCTATTTGGCCCGAATACCGAGAAATTCCCTATGGTTGGCGAGGAGTTGGCAAAAGTGGTTTAAAACAGGAATGCTTAGAATACATCAAACAAGTGTGGACTGATATGCGTCCTCTTAGCCTTCGCAAAAGTATGGAAAAAGCCATACAACAAACATAATTCATTGAAAGTCGGCAGGAAACTCTATCTCCTTGTGGGTGGCTACGGTGTATACACAGCTTGTGGGTGGAGAGGAATTGCCGCCTTTGGGCATTGGGCGTGGAGTTTTTCATGAAACATTGGCTGAACATGCAAATTTTGCATGATATAGATATTGCGACGTCTGCGCTCTACCCTTTGACAGCACCATCAACTCCATAAAGCGTCCGCGAGGAATTTCTACAACGTGCTCATAAAGGCGAAACCATAACTCATAAGGGTATTCGTCAAGTAATTTAAGGAGGAGAAAAGAAAAAAACGGAAGAAGTCGAGGAAATAATTGATCATTAATTCCACAGCAGGAGCATGGGGTAATTTCCCCTGCTTCCCTGCCTCCTGCCTCTTCGTTGAAAGCCGCAGGCTGTTTCCAGGTGTTGACATCTATCAAAAGTCATAGAATATTTTGACAATAGTCTAAAATGACACATCTTTCAAATATTGATAATTATTCGCTATTAATTACAGGATTGCCAAATGCCACAATTCCTAGTAATGTAAGAAAGTCTAAATGAAAATAAATGGCAATATCAAAGCTTGCATGGCTGACTTACTGATTTCGCCCTGTCTTACCTAGAGCAGCATTCAGGTCTGTTCAAGATTTTTCCCAATAGAATTAGATAATTCTGTAAAAACACCACCGTGAGCAAGAAAGAGGTATGTTTGTTTAAGGTTTGGTAAGTGGGTTTTTAAACTAAGATACCTACAACAACTGACTCAAACCCTTGTTCAGCCAAGAGTGAGTGTGATATTAATTTTGCCACTATTGTTTGCCTGCATCTGATCAACCAAGGCGTAATAATGACCCAAATTCTCAATAACTTTCAACAAATTCCCTCTCAGTGTGCGACTATCGTTGATATTCTGCGCGATCGCAGCTGCAACATGCCGCACACACAAGCCTTTACTTTCCTTGAAGATGGAGAGACTCAGGAATTAACACTGACTTACCATGAATTGGATCGCCGCAGTCGGGCTGTAGCAGCTCAACTCCAAGCTCTTGGTTTGAGTGGAGAACGTGCCATATTACTGTATCCTCCTGGACTGGATTACCTAATAGCATTTTTTGGTTGTCTATATGCTGGGGTAGTGGCAGTTCCAGCTTATCCGCCTCGCAATCAACGTAAAACGCCCAGAATACAAGCTATTAGCATAGATGCACAGGCCAGTGTTGCTCTCACCACAACAGCAATGCTCCCCACATTACAATCAATACTCACACCACAAACAAAACAGGGAAATTTTCACTGGCTGACAACTGACAACATCGCCCAGGGTATAGAAGATTCTTGGCAACAACCAGCAATTAATGGGGATACCTTAGCCTTTCTGCAATACACATCGGGTTCTACAGGCACACCAAAGGGAGTCATGCTCAGTCATGGCAACCTGCTGCACAATGCCGCTGTAACCTACCAAATGATGGAACATTCACCCAGCAGCAAGTTTGTATCCTGGCTACCTGCTTACCATGATATGGGGTTGATTGGTGGGATTTTGCAACCTTTATATGGTGCTTTTCCTTGCATCTTAATGTCGCCAGCATCTTTTCTGCAAAGACCTTACCGCTGGTTGCAAGCAATTTCTCGCTACAAAGGTACAACGAGTGGTGGCCCCAACTTTGCCTATGAACTATGTGTTCAAAGGATTACTCAAGAACAAAAAGAAACTCTTGACTTGAGTAGTTGGAGTGTTGCGTTTAACGGTGCTGAACCAGTCCGGCGAGATACTCTTGAGCTATTTGCAACCACTTTTGCAGAGTGTGGCTTTCGTCCGGAAGCATTCTACCCCTGTTACGGTATGGCGGAAGCAACTTTAATAGTTTCTGGTGGGATCAAAACAGCCTTAGCCCAAGTAAAAACTGTAGAGAAATCTGCACTTTCAGAGAACCAAATAGTTGAAGCAACCGCCCAGAGTCAAGATATTCAAAGCTTTGTCAGTTGTGGTGAAACTATTCCTCAACAGCAGATTGTCATTGTTAATCCTGAAATATTAACTCGCTGTTCATCAGATGAAGTTGGCGAAATCTGGGTATCTGGACTGAGTGTTGGTAAGGGTTACTGGAATCGGGAAGAAGAAACAGAGCAAACATTCCATGCCTATCTGAAAGACACAAAAGAGGGGCCGTTTTTACGGACTGGTGACTTAGGCTTTTTGGACAATGGTGAGCTTTTCATTACAGGTAGAGCAAAAGATTTAATTATTATTCGCGGTCGCAATCTTTACCCGCAAGATATCGAATTAACCGTAGAACGCAGTCATTCATCCTTACGTTCCGGTGCTAATGCAGCATTTACAGTAGAGGTTAACAACGAAGAAAGGCTTGTAGTTGTACAAGAATTAGAGTTTCGCGCCAAGCCAAATTTTGCAGAAGTGGTTAATGCAATTCGGCAAGCAATTACCGAGGAACATGAAGTACAAGTTTATGGCGTAGTTTTAATTAAACCGGGTAGTATTTCTAAAACTTCTAGCGGTAAGATTCAACGTCGTGCAACTCGCATTCAGTTTGAAAATGGTGAACTGAATGTAGTTGAAAGTGACATTCTCAAGATTAGTGATATTGCCAGAAAGGAAACTCAATTACAGCGTTCTGAACTTTTGGCGCTTTCCCCAAGGGAGTGTCAACCGATTCTAGAATCTTATTTAATTGAACTTTTGGCGGGAGTACTTTCAATTGCAATAGATGATATTAATACTGAAGAACCATTAAACACACTGGGACTTGATTCTTTAAAAGTATTTGAGTTGAAAAATAGGATTGAGGTTGATTTAGAGGTAGAAGTATCCGTAGCAGACTTTTTTGAAGGGATGAGTACGCGATCGCTCATCACCAAAATATTGGCTCAAATGACAGCAGCAGCTTTCATCCCCTCAAAGTCTCTTAGCCAAGTTCAGCCAGCTGATGTATATCCTCTATCTTTTGCCCAGCAGCGACTATGGTTCCTCGACCGATTAGAACCAGGCAACCCAGCTTACAATATTTCCTTAGCTGTTAATCTCAAAGGTCAGCTTGACATTGTTTTACTAGAACAAAGTCTGAATGAGATTATCCGGCGACATGAGACTTTAAGAACCACATTTACAACAGTCAACGGACAGCCAGTACAAATTATTGCTTCTTCCCTAAAATTATCTTTATCAGTAATAAATATAGAATTACAGAGCAATGTTGCAGTTCAAAAATTATTGACTCAAGAAAGTCAACGACCTTTTGACCTAACGCACGGGCCATTATTACGTGCTAAACTTTTGCGCCTAGCAGAGCAAGAGAATATTCTTTTGCTGGAGATGCACCACATCATCTCTGATGGCTGGTCTACTGAAGTCTTTTTACAAGAGATTGCATTACTTTACCAAGCATTCTTAACCAGAAGTGCTTCACCTTTAGCGGAAATTTCTATTCAATACAAAGACTTTGCACACTGGCAGCGACAATGGTTAGAAGGGGAAGTTCTGCAAACCCAACTCTCTTATTGGAAGCAACAACTTGAGGGTATACCAGCAGCATTAAAACTACCTACTGACCGACCAAGACCGGCGGTGCAAACCTCACATGGCGCTCAACAATCTATTGAGTTGCCCAAAACTCTGCTAGACCAACTCAAAGCGATCGCTCGTCAAGAAGGTGTAACTGTATTCATGTTGCTACTGGCAACATTTCAGACTTTCCTCTATCGTTATACCGGACAAGATGATATTGCTGTCGGAACACCCGTCGCCAACCGTAATCGTGATGAAATTAAACGGTTAATTGGCTTTTTTGTCAATACCTTAGTACTACGTACAGATATGAGCGGCAACCCGACTTTTGATGAGTTGCTGACGCGGGTAAAAAACGTAGCTTTAGGGGCTTACACACACCAAGATTTGCCCTTTGATCAACTGGTAGAAGCAGTGCAACCAGAGCGAGATACAAGTCGGACACCGCTGTTTCAAGTCATGTTCAATGTCCAAGATTACTCGCAGTTACCAGAAATACCTGGTTTGGCATTGAGCTTGTTAAAAATAGAAACAGAAACAGCGCAGTTTGATTTGAGCCTGTCTATTGAAATTACAGAGCAAGAAGTGGCGGCATCCTTCTATTACAATACTGACCTATTTGATACTGCAACCATCAGCCGAATGCTGAGGCATTTTCAGAATTTGCTCTCAGGCATTGCTGCTCATCCTCAAGCGCGGCTATCTAACTTACCACTATTGAGTGCGGCAGATTGTCAGGAGTTACTACAACTTGGTAGGAATCAATCTCCAATTCCAAATTCCTCCGAACAATGCATTCATCAACTGTTTGAAGCACAAGTAGAGCGAACACCAAATGCGATCGCAGTGGTATTTCAAAACCAGCATTTAACTTACAGAGAATTGAACCAGCGTGCGAATCAGCTAGCACATTATCTAAAAGCCCTTGGAGTTGGGCCAGAAGTGCGAGTTGGTATTTGTATACAACGCTCTTTAGAAATGGCGATCGGACTGTTGGCAATCCTCAAAGCCGGAGGTGCGTATGTGCCTCTAGATCCGGCCTATCCAAAAGAACGCCTCGCTTTGATGTTAAAGGATGCCCAAGTGTCAGTTTTACTAACTACATCAGTACAATTGGACATACTCCCCGAACATGAATCTCAAACCATTTGCTTAGATACAGACTGGCAAACCATTGCTGATAATAGCCAAGAGAACCCGATTAATCAGACACAACCTGAAAACCTTGCCTATTTAATTTATACATCTGGTTCAACGGGAACACCCAAAGGGGTAATGATTCAGCATCGCTCCTTGAGTACTTATATTAATACTGCATGTATAGACTTTGCATTGAAGTCGAGCGATCGCATTCTACAATTTACTTCAATCAGTTTTGATGTAGCTGCCGAAGAAATCTTTTCGTGTTTGGTGCAAGGCGCTACCCTAATACTACGAACTGATCAAATGTTGAGTTCCATATCGGAGTTCCTGTATCAATGTAATAACTTGGGACTGACAGTACTCGACTTGCCCACTAGCTTTTGGCATCAGCTAACAGATGAACTGTCTATAGGAAATTTAGTACTACCCGCAGCAGTGCGATTAGTTCTCATTGGTGGCGAAAAAGCTGAACCCTCTCGGTTGAAAATATGGCAGCAACAGGTAGGGGAACAAGTGCGACTCGTTAATTGCTACGGCCCTACAGAAACGACAATTTCTGCGACAGTGTGCGATTTATCGGCAGTAACAGATATTAAAACTGTAGGATGTGAGTTGCCGATTGGAAAACCAATTAATAACATTCAGACCTATATACTAGATTCATCTCTGGAATTGGTTCCGATAGGTGTTCCAGGAGAACTTTATATTGGAGGTGTGGGTGTAGCAAGAGGCTACCGCAACCGACCGGAATTAACAGCAGAAAAGTTTATACCAAATCCCTATAGTACAGAACCAGGAGCGCGTCTTTATCAGACAGGCGACTTAGTTCGCTCCCGATTAGATGGAAACATTGAGTTTTTAGGGCGTATTGACTATCAAGTAAAAATTCGTGGCTTCCGCATCGAACTAGGCGAAATTGAGGCATTGTTGAATCAACACTCAGAAGTGCAAGAGAGTGTGGTTATGGACAGTGAAAATATGTCTGGAAATAAGCGCTTGGTAGCTTATATTGTTCCTGAAAAAAGACAGAGCAACCTATTAAGTCAACAGGACAACCAACAGAAAGACCAAATAGAACTATGGCCATCTGTAGGAGAATACCCAGTCTACGACGAGTTGTTGTACTACGCTATGACCAATGATCATCTGAGGAATCATAGTTATAAAGTCGCTATAAATCAGTTAGTAAAAGATAAAGTAGTTGTTGAAATTGGTACGGGAAAAGATGCGATATTGTCGAGATTCTGTGTAGAAGCAGGTGCTAAGAAAGTCTATGCAATTGAGATGGGTGAGGAAGCATATCGTCAAGCAGAAGCTAATATCAATAACTTAGGCTTGTCAGACAAAATAACTTTACTTTATGGAGATGCAACCCAAGTTAATTTACCAGAGTTGGCTGATGTATGTGTCTCAGAAATCATGGGGACAATAGCTGGTTCTGAAGGTGTGGCAGTAATTCTTAATGATGCTAGAAGATTTTTAAAACAAGATGGTGTCATGATACCCTTTAAAGGTAACACTCAAATTGCTGCTGCTTGTCTTCCTGATGAATTATTAGATAATCCAAGATTTACTGAGCTAACAGCATACTATACTGAGCAAGTTTTTAAAGAAGTTGGGTATCCATTTGATTTGAGATTATGTATTAAGAAATTTCCTCAATCAAATATCATATCCAATGTAGAGAATTTTGAAAATTTAGATTTTACAAAGTTTGTTACACCAGCATACTGTCATAAAATAAGTTTTACTATTAATAAAGATTCCAGATTAGATGGCTTTTTACTATGGTTAAGCTTGGAGACTATTCAAGGAGAAATAATAGATATTCTCGAACATGAATGTAATTGGTTACCAGTTTACTTTCCGATGTTTTATCCTGGCATTCAAGTATCCGCAGGAGATACAATTCAAGCTTTTTGTAAAGGAACACTGTCTGATAACAATCTAAACCCAGATTACGAGATTAAAGGACGATTAATTAAGAGGAATGGAGAAATAACTGAATTTGAACACAAATCCTATCACCATCAAAGAGTATTCAAGCAAACACCTTTTTATGAGAGACTTTTTTCTGAGTTTGGGAGCAATCAACGTATTCACCCAAGAAACTTAGCCCAAAGCCTAAGAGACTATTTAAAGGAACACTTACCCGAATATATGGTTCCTTCTAGCTTTATAGCGCTTAACGCTTTACCGTCAAGTCCAAATGGTAAATTAGATCGTCGGTCTTTGCCAATACCAAAGGATTTAAGTTCAGATTTAGCCTTTGCTTATGTTGCACCTCGCAACGAGGTTGAGAAAACAATTGCAAGTATTTGGCAGGAAGTTCTTCACCTAGAAACAGTAGGAATGAATGACAATTTCTTTGATTTAGGTGGTCATTCATTACTTACCCTCCAAGTTCAAAGTAAACTGCAACAACTTTTTCCTAAAAATGTCTTAATTACTGATTTGTTCAAATACCCAAATATCAGTTCTTTAGCTAACTATTTAATTCAGGATCAAAGCCAAAAAGATTCTTTTAAAGAAATTCGTGGTAGAGCAGAAAAACAAAAAGCATCTGTTAACCGAAAAAAGCAAATTCGCCAGTAATAATTAACTGGAAATTCGTGAAAAACAGAGTTAAGGATAATTCTTAACTTTGCAGAAAACCAAAATACAGCTATCACGTCGAAAAAAGCAACTTTGCAATAGAGGTAAATAAAAATGACGATACTAGAAGATTCAATTTTGCCAGAATATAAGCAATCTCTGCCACGTCAGCAGATTTTGTCTGAGTCTGATAATAGAAGACTCAAAATACTTTTTTCACTATTGGCAATGTTAAATTTCTTATTTCCTAAAAGTAATATTTCTAGATTTGAAAAATCAATAAAATTTTATTTTGGACTAATAGATATAAATAATGAAGATTGTAACCCGCATCAAAAACCAAACGAGCTTTTATATCTTGGCATCACTTCTAAACCTTGGTATGAATGTTGTGATTACCACGTTTTAAAATTTGTATCCGACAGGCTCGAAAAAGGTGCGAAAGATATAGAACATGAGTGGTCAAGTAATCGTTTGAATAAACATAGTTTAGTTTCAAGATGCGAGTTCAGTGACGTACATCCGGATCTTAAGGAAGATGACTGGGGAGAATTTGTGTTATGGAAAGAAGGTAAATTTACTAAAGCAGCCCGTTCTATATTTCCGAGAACAGTAAAAATTGTGTCTAATTTGGAATCTTTTGTGATTCCTTTTGGGCAGGTTGTATTTCTAGTTTTAAAACCAGGAGTTTCTTTACCCCCACATCACGATGCTTCAAATATTGATCTTACCTGTCAATTGGGATTAATAATTCCAGAAAATTGTGGCATTAGGGTCGGAAGTGAAACGCGGAGTTGGACTGAAGGGCAAACTTTATTTTTCGATCATAGTTTTGAACATGAAGCATGGAATAAAAGTGATAAAGAAAGAGTGGTTTTGTTATTGGATTTATACCACCCAGAATTGACAAGATTTGAAAAATTTTTATTGTGGTTTTTGGGTAAAGTCTTTCTTGGCTATTAAATAATATTAGGTGTAAGTAAGTTGGCGTTAAAAACTCAATCTATATAACGAAATGTAAAGCTAGCAAATGATTTATAAATAGCTCATTTTACAGTTTTCTACAAAAATAAACTAAGAGAATGTTAATCAATAGTACAGAAGCATACGATTCAATACAAGCGATCGCAATTATTGGGATGTCGGGAAGTTTCCCCGGTGCTAATAATATTGAAGAATTTTGGGAGAATTTACGCTCTGGAGTAGAATCAATATCTACTTTTACAGATGCAGAATTAATCGCCTCTGGAACTGATCCAGAATTACTAAGTAATTCTCAATATGTGAAACGTCTTGCTATATTAGAAAATATAGATTTATTTGATAGTTCATTCTTCGGATTTAACCATAAAGAAGCAGAAATTACAGACCCACAGCATCGTTTATTTTTGGAAAATGCATGGGAAGCATTAGAAAATGCTGGCCATGACTCCCAACGTTGTGAAAATCGGGTTGGAGTTTATGCTGGTTCTAGTTCAAATAATTATTTATCACTTAACTTAAATAGCGATTGCGCTGGTTCGGCTAGTAGCTTCCAAAAGGGAATCGGCAACGATAAAGATTTCCTCGCTACCCGTGTTTCTTATAAATTAAATCTCACAGGCCCAAGTCTAACAGTACAAACTGCTTGTTCTACTTCCTTAGTAGCTATTTCTCTAGCTTGCCAAAGTCTATTAAATTACCAATGCGATATGGCTTTAGCGGGGGGAGTATCGATTAATATTCTCCAAAAAACAGGCTATTTGTATGAAGAAGGGGGGATTTTATCACCTGACGGTCACTGTCGCGCCTTTGATGCTAAAGCACAGGGAACTGCGATCGGCAATGGTGTGGGTATTGTGGTTTTGAAGCGATTAGAAGATGCCTTGGCTGATGGTGACTGTATTCATGCTGTTATTAAAGGTTCAGCAGTCAATAACGATGGTTCGCTGAAAATTGGTTATACAGCGCCTAGTGTGGATGGTCAAGCAGAAGTTATTGCTGAAGCGATGATGCTGGCGGGTGTTGAGCCTGAGACAATCAGCTATATTGAAGCGCATGGTACTGGCACACCTTTAGGCGATCCCATTGAAATTGCCGCACTCTCCCAGGTTTTTCGTAACAGCACTGAGAAGAAAGGCTTCTGTGCTATTGGTTCAGTTAAAACAAATATCGGCCATCTAGATACAGCTGCCGGCGTAACAGGGCTGATTAAGACTGTTTTGGCTCTCAAACATCAGTTAATTCCACCAAGTTTGAATTTTGAGCAGCCCAATCCCCAGATTGATTTTGCAAATAGTCCCTTTTACGTCAATACAAAATTGACAGAGTGGAAAACGAATGGTGTTCCTCGTCGTGCTGGTGTGAGTTCCTTGGGTATTGGTGGGACTAATGCTCATGTCATTCTAGAAGAAGCACCAGTGCTGGAACCGTCTAGCCTTTCTCGTCCCTGGCAGTTGTTAGTACTTTCTGCCAAAACTGACTCAGCTTTAGAAACTGCAACAGAAAATCTGGCTAATTACCTCCAGCTACATCCTGATGTGAACTTAGCGGATGTTGCCTATACCCTGCAAGTGGGGCGTGGTGAATTTAATCATCGTCGCGTGTTGGTGTGCCAAGATATCGAGGATGCAACCAAAGCCTTAAGAAATCCGCAAAGAGTTTTGACTCGCTTAGTTGAAAATGGCGTTCACGTTGGCGCAGCCTCTCGTAGAGAAGTGACTCCGCAGGAGTATCGCTCCATTGCTTTCATGTTCCCCGGACAGGGCGCTCAGTATGTGGATATGGGTAAAGAACTTTACCAGACTGAGCCGATTTTTAGAGAGCAGATCGATTTGTGTTGTCAATTGCTGCAACCTCATCTAGGGGTGGATCTGCGTTCAGTTATTTATCCCACCGAATCTGAGTCAAAAGCCGCAGCCGAAAAACTACAACAAACTGCCATCACCCAGTCTGCATTATTTGTGGTTGAATATGCTTTAGCTAAGTTGTGGATGTCTTGGGGAATTTCTCCCAGCGCAATGATTGGTCATAGCATTGGCGAATATGTTGCAGCAAGTCTAGCTGGTGTATTTTCCCTGGAAGATGCTTTAGCTTTAGTGGCTACCCGTGGGCAACTGATGCAACAACTTACATCTGGTGCTATGCTTTCGGTTTCGCAATCAGCAGCAGAGATTAAAAATTTACTAAATGAAAATTTATCTTTAGCCGCCAGCAATGCTCCTTCTTTGTGCGTCGTTTCCGGAACCCATGAAGCTGTAGACGTAATTCATGAAAAACTCACAGCATTAGGTATAGAGTGTCGCCATCTGCATACTTCCCACGCCTTTCATTCTGTGATGATGGAACCCATTATTGAGCCATTCATCAAGGAAGTTAAAAAAGTCCAACTAAATCCTCCTCAAATCCCTTTTATCTCTAACGTCACAGGGACTTGGATTACAGCAGAGCAAGCTACAGATCCCAATTACTGGGCAAGCCATTTACGCCATACGGTGCAGTTTGCAAGAGGCATTTCTGCGTTACAGCAAGAGCCAAATCGTATTCTCCTAGAAGTGGGGCCGGGACGCACTTTATATACTTTTGCTCAAAAGCATTCAGATATTGTAGGACTGTGTTCATTACGGCATCCAAAAGAAAAACAGTCGGATGTCACATTTTTACTGAATACACTAGGCAAACTCTGGTTATACGGAGTACAGATAGATTGGTCGGGATTTTATACCAATGAACGCCGTTATCGTCTTCCTTTACCCACTTATCCCTTCGAGCGACAGCGTTATTGGATAGAAGATTATAAACAAAAACAGGATAAGAGTTCTAAACCTGCATCATTTGGCAAAAAGCCAGACATTACAGACTGGTTTTATTTACCTTTATGGAAACAGTCTCTACCTCTTATAGAACAGTCAGAATTGACAGTAAAAAAATATAGTACTTTAGTTTTCATTAACGAGTTGAGCTTAAGTTCTCAATTGGTGAAACAACTGGAAATACACAATCAAGATGTAATTCTTGTGAAAGTAGGTGCAAAGTTCGCCAAGTTGAGTGATCACCAATACAGCCTCAATCCTCGTCAAAGCAGTGACTACGATATTTTGTTTCGCGAACTGTACGCACAAAAAAATCTACCAACAAAAATTGTTCATCTCTGGAGCGTTGCGTCAAATAATTATGCAGGTTCAGAATTAGAATGGCGGGAAGAAATTCAATTACAAGGGTTTTATAGTTTACTATTTATAGTTCAAGCTATAAGTAAAATAGATACCACAAATAACTTGCAAATTACAGTTATTTCTAATAATTTACAAGCAGTTACCGGAGAAGAAAATCTGTGTCCTGAAAAGGCAACTTTGCTCGGAGCTATCAAGGTAATTCCACAAGAGTATTCAAATATTCGATGTCGAAATATTGATATTGCTATTCCCTTAGAAGAAAGTTCACAAGCAGGAAAACTAACAAATTTACTTCTGAAAGAAATTATCATTCCTACTTCTGATTCAGTTATTGCTTACCGTGGTAATCATCGATGGGTGCAAACTTTTGAACCTATACAATTAAATAAATCTAAAAAAGAAACACCACAATTAAGAGATAAAGGAGTTTATCTCATCACAGGTGGTCTTGGAGAAATTGGATTTATCTTAGCAGAACATCTAGCAAAAACCGTCAAAGCTAAATTAGTCTTGACAGGACGTTCAATAATTCCTCCCAAAGACGATTGGTCAGAATGGTTAAAGAGTCATGATGAACATAATCCAATTAGCTGCAAGATTAAGAAATTGCAGGAATTAGAAATATTAGGATCTGAGGTTTTGGCAATCAGTTCTGACGTGGCTAACTTTGAACAAATGCAAGAAGTCTTTGTGCAAACAGAGTTACGATTTGGTCAAATAAATGGTGTCATTCATGCTGCTGGCATAACTGAAGGAAAATCATTTTCATTTATTGAACAGACTAGTAAAATTGACTGTGAGCAGCAATTTCAACCAAAAGTATACGGTTTGTTAGTATTAGAAAAAGTTTTAAGAAATAAAAAAATTGATTTTTGTTTATTAATGTCTTCTTTATCCTCAGTTCTAGGAGGATTAGGATTTATTGCCTACTCTGCGGTTAATAATTTTATGGATGCCTTTGTGCATCAATATAACCAAAGCAGTTCTATTGCATGGACAAGTATTAATTGGGATGGTTGGTACACCATAAAAGAAAGTCAGCAAAATCAATCACATTTTGCTACTGGATTGGCAGATTTAGCAATTAAGCCAAATGAAGGTATGGAAGCTTTTCAAATAATTTTGAATTGTAGTTACATCAATCAAATGGTTGTATCCACCGGAGAACTACAAACGAGAATTAATCAATGGGTTGATTTAGCCTCTTTTGAGGAAAAAACAGTTAGCCAAAAAGCTAATTTATTACTTCATCCCAGACCTAACTTACAAAATCCTTATGTTGCTCCCCAAAATGAAATTGATCAAAAGATTGCTGTTATTTGGCAAGAACTCATTGGGACAGAACAAGTAGGAGTTTACGACAACTTTTTCGAGTTGGGCGGTGATTCACTCCTCATGGTGCAAGTGCGGAGTCGGCTACAAGCAGCTTTCAATTGTAATATTTCAACAGCTGAATTATTTGAATATCCCACCATTAGTACCTTATCAAAATATTTCAGCAGACAAAAGAATGAGCAACCAGCTTTTGAGCTAGCCCAGGAACGTGCCAAGAAGCAAGATATGGCAATTGCCGAAGAAATTCAGTTGATGAAGCAAAGAAGGAGAGTATATGAGTAATCGGTTAAAAGGCATAGCAATAATTGGCATGGCAGGTCGGTTTCCTGGAGCCAAAAACGTAGCTCAGTTTTGGCAAAACTTGTGTGATGGTGTTGAGTCGATTTCATACTTCAGTGATGAAGAGTTATTAGCTTCAGGCGTAGAACCTGATTATTTGCGCGATCGCAATTATGTGAAAGCTGGGTTTGTGCTAGAAGATATCGAGATGTTTGACGCTGCATTTTTTGGCTTTTCTCCTAGAGAAGCAGAACTTCTCGATCCTCAGCAGCGAGTTTTTTTGGAATGTGCTTGGGAAGCATTGGAAAATGCTGGTTATAACCCAAAAGCAGACAATAACTTAACAGGTTTATATGCTGGGGGAAACTTAAGTACTTACTTGTTCAACAACCTTGCTTCACACCCTGACCTGCTGCAATCGCTAAATCTGCAAATTACACTTGGCAATGATAAAGACTTTATACCGACACGAGTGTCCTACAAATTGAATTTGAAAGGCCCAAGTGTAAATGTTGGTACTGCTTGTTCTACTTCTTTAGTAGCTGTTCATTTTGCGTGTCGAGGATTATTGAGTTACCAATGTGATATGGCACTGGCTGGAGGTGTTGCCATCCAAACTCCCCAAATAGAAGGTTATTTCTATCAAGCTGGCGGGATGGCTTCTGCTGATGCTCACACTCGTGCCTTTGATGCTAAAGCTACTGGTGGCCCTTTTGGTAGAGGGGCAGGTATTGTTGTTCTGAAGAGATTAGAAGATGCCGTAGCGGATGGCGACTATATTTATGGGGTAATTAAAGGTTCAGCTATTAATAACGATGGTGCAGTGAAAGTCAGCTACACAGCACCGAGTGTTGCAGGTCAAGCAGAAGTGATTGCCGAAGCTCAAGCGATCGCCTCTTTTGATCCTGATACCATTACTTATATTGAAACTCATGGCACTGGTACAGCCTTGGGCGACCCAATTGAAATTCGAGCGCTAGATAAAGTGTTTCGTGCCGGAACCAGTAAGAAAGGTTTTTGTGCGATCGGTTCCGTCAAACCTAATGTTAGCCATTTGAATACTGCTGCTGGGGTGACGAGCTTAATTAAAACAGCTTTGGCTCTAAAGCATCAACTAATACCACCCAGCTTGTACTTTGAAGAACCCAATCCTGAGATAGACTTTGCCAACAGCCCTTTTTACGTTAATACCCAACTATCTGCATGGCAAACAAACGGAACACCACGCCGCGCTGGGGTTAGTTCTTTTGGTCTTGGGGGGACTAATGCTCATGTTGTTTTAGAAGAAGCCCCTGGAGGGGAGCAGGGGAGCAGAGGGGCAGGGGAGCAGGGGAGAAAGTATCAATTGCTGGTAGTTTCTGCTAAAACTGACTCTGCTTTGGAGACGGCGACTACAAATTTGGTTAATCACCTGCAACAGCACCCAGAACTTAACCTTGCAGATGTCGCTTATACATTGCAAGTCGGGCGACATGGTTTGAGCCATCGGCGGACAGTTGTTTGTCAAAATACTCAAGATGCGATCGCAGCCCTCCAAAATCCCAAACGAGTCCTCACTAGCACTCAGGACATGAATGAGCGCCCAGTAGCCTTTATGTTTACTGGCTTGGGAACTCATTATGTAAATATGGGTTCTGAATTATACCAATTTGAACCAACTTTCCGCGAACACCTGGATCGCTGTTGCTCTTTATTTGAACCTCTGTTAGGTCTTAATCTCAAAGAAGTTATTTATCCTACTTCCTGTGCCAAGCAAGAAGCAACCCAAGAGAAATCAGGTATCGATTTACGCCAAATGCTTGGTCGTGGTACTCAATCACCAGATCCCACTGCCCAAAAATTAAATCAGACCTATCTTACTCAGCCAGCACTGTTTGCCATTGAGTATGCTTTAGCTCAATTATGGATATCCTGGGGCATTCGTCCAGTAGCAATGATTGGTTACAGCATCGGTGAATATACGGCTGCAACTCTAGCCGGAGTATTGTCTCTAGAAGATGCGATTACTCTTGTTGCCAAAAGAGCGCAAATGATTCAAGAGTTGCCAGGGGGAGCAATGCTAGCAGTTCCCTTAACAGAAGAAGAAGTGCAACCTTTCTTGAATGAAAACCTTTCCTTATCAGCAGTCAATGGTTCATTACAATGTGTGCTTGCTGGAACTACACAGGCTGTAGAGGAATTGGCACGTAAGTTGAGTGGTAAAGGGTTAGCCTGTCGGCAATTGCAGACTTCCCACGCTTTTCATTCTTACATGATGGAGGCGATCGCCGACTCTTTCACCGAACTGGTGCAAACTATCAGTCTCAAACCACCACAAATCCCTTATCTGTCAAATGTAACCGGAAATTGGATCACAGCAGAGCAAGCCACAAATCCAAGTTACTGGACGCAGCACCTATGCCAACCCGTGCGCTTTGCCGATGGAGTAAATAACTTGTGGGCAGAACGTAATCCCATTTTCTTAGAGGTAGGGCCAGGACAAGCATTAAGCAGCTTGGCGATGCAATGTTTAGATAATGTTTCTGATGAAAATAAAACAATATTATCCTCACTGCGCTATGCTTATGAGCGACAGTCAGACGTTGCTTTTATCCTCAACACATTAGGACAACTATGGCTTGAGGGAATCAAGATAGATTGGTCAGGATTTTATGCCCATGAGCGCCGATATCGCCTTCCCTTGCCAACATATCCCTTTGAGCGACAAAGATATTGGATTGAACCACAAAAATTATTACCTGCACAAACAATTTTCCAGCCCAAGTTAACACCATCAGAGCTTTGGAAATCTTTGGTAGAAGCGGGTCAACTCCAAGCTAGTGCAGGAGCTTTAGAATTTGACGAGCAAATTTCTCAAGAAAAAAGGAAGTATTTTGATAGTTTATGTATTGCTTATATTAATCTTACAACAACACACTTAGAAGCTTTTAGCAATCCCACTAAAAAGTATTCTTTAGACGAGTTACTTGACCAATGTCAGATTATTCCTTCCTATAAAGAATTGTTCAGTCAATGGCTGGAAATATTGGTAGAGCAAGGTCAGTTACATGAAGAACAAGGGCTATTTACTAACTTCTTACCAATATCAGCAGACTTTGTGAATGAGCTTTTGATAGAAGTCAGAGCTAAATGGGCAAACACACTGCAACAAATAGATTTGCTGCAACTGTATGGCGAAAATATGGTATCTCTGCTGACTGGTAAAAAAGAACCATTGGAGTTCCATGTTTCTACCTTATTAAAGTCAGGAGAATTTTCAGTCCAACAATTGCCTGAAAATAAGTACTACAACTCAATCATGCGGGTATGCTTAGAACAGGTGTTAAAAGCACTACCACCTAAAGTTAACCTCAGAATTTTGGAACTTGGCGGTGGAACTGGTACAGGCACAGCAGAGTTATTACCTATATTGCCATCAGAGAAAACTAATTATACTTTCACTGATATAGGAGGTTTTTTCCTAAATGCAGCTAAGAAGAAATTTAGCGATTATCCATTTATTGAATACCAATTGCTAGACCTTGAGCGATCGCCACAAGAACAAGGATACTCAAGCCACAGCTTTGATGTAATTGTAGCTTTCCAAGTGCTGCATGTCGCTCGAAATATTGGAGAAACTCTCGATCGCATTCGCTCTTTACTCGCTCCTGGAGGTTTACTTCTATTTTGGGAAACAACTCAACCCCGCTTGGAATTTGAGTTCATTGACGCACTGCTGATGAATCCGATAGAAGATTCAGAAAGCAAGCGTAACATGTGCAATCCCTTTTTATCCAAAGAGCAGTGGCAACAAGAACTCAAATCTCATGATTTTGTGCAGGTGACAGCTTTCTCAGAATTCGCACCTTTTACAGACCACATAATTGCCGCTCAGGCATCTTCGTCAGCAACGCGCGAAGTACCAGCAGCATTTACAGCATTACTTCATGAACAAGAAGCAGACAAGACGCATGAAGTTCCATTTGGCAAAAAGTCCAACGTTGCTGACTGGTTCTATATCCCTTCATGGAAACGTTCGCTACCACCACAGTCAAATGGTCAGGTCAAAGGAGCAGAATGCTGGCTGGTATTTGTCGATGAGTATGGGTTAGGCGCTCAAATTGTGAAGCGACTCGAACTTGAAGGTCATGATGTAATTACCGTCAGGGTTGGAGAGCAATTTGGCACTACGAATGAATCTTCAAGAGAGCATCTGGGCAAGCGTGCATATACAATAGCACCCCAACAACAGGATGATTACAACACCCTACTCAAAGAACTCCGCACCCAAGACTTAATACCACAAAGAATAATTCATCTGTGGAGTGTAACCCAGTCAGAATTTGCAGACTCTAACACAACACAAGGATTCCAAAGTTTATTATTGTTGACACAAGCGCTAGGAAAACAGAATTTCACTGATGAGTTAGAGCTTGCAGTTATCTCCAACAATATGCAAGCTCTAACTGGAGTTGAAAATCTCTGCCCAGAAAAAGCAACACTCCTTGCACTTGTTAAGGTCATCCCACAGGAATATTCAAATATTAAATGTCGTAGCATTGATGTTACTATTCCCTCACCAGGAAGTTGGCAAGAAGAAAAATTTGTAGAACAACTGCTGACGGAACTCAAAGTCAATTCCTCTGATTCAGTTATTGCTTACCGTGGTTTGGAACGTTGGGTGCAAACCTTTGAGTCTGTCCAATTAGATGCAAACGTCCCCGTAACACCCAAATTAAAGGAAAAAGGAGTCTACTTAATTACTGGTGGACTGGAAGACATCGGACTTGTAGTAGCCGAACATCTAGCAAAGACAGTACAGGCAAAACTGCTGATTCTAGAAGCTGAAGATTTTCCCAACCGACCGGATTGGTTAGAGTGGCTGACAACTCACGATGAGCAAGATAACATCAGCCGCAAGATACGAAAAGTGCAAGAACTGGAGAATTTGGGTGCAAAAGTCTTAATCAAGAGTGCTGATGTAGTTAATGTAGCACAAATGCAAAGTGCGATCGCTCAAGCCCAAGAACAGTTTGGCCAACTCAACGGGGTATTCCACACAGCTAAGATACCTGTAGAGAATTTATTCACTTATATTGCAGAGATAAACCCAACGGAGTGCAAACAGCAACTTCAACAAAAGAGACAAGGACTCTTAATATTAGAAGAAGTTTTGCAGCCTCAAAAACTTGACTTTTGTCTAATGATGTCTTCATTAACCTCTATTTTAGGGGGATTAGGCTCTATTAGCTACTCAGCAACAAGTCTTTTAATAGACACTTTTGCTTACCAACATAATCAGAAAAATCCTGTTCCTTGGATGAGCATTAACTGGGATACATGGCAATTTGAAGCAGGAAATTCACCAATCTCGGCTAATACAAGTTTGCTTGAATTCGCCATCAAACCTTTAGAAGGTATTAATGCCCTCGAAAGGATTCTTTTGTGGAGTCAATATCATCAAATAGTTGTCTCAACTGGTAATTTACAATCGAGAATTGACCAATGGATTAGATTAAAGCCTTTACAAGATAAAACTCCTTCCCAAAAAGTTACTTTATCTTCTCGTCACTCTAGACCGAACTTAAAAAATGCATACATTGCTCCTAGTAATGATGTCGAGCAGAAACTAGTTGAAGTTTTTCAAGAGTTACTGGGTATAGAACCAGTAGGTATTCATGACAGCTTTTTTGCTTTAGGGGGAGATTCTCTAACGGGAACTGTACTCATTTCTCAGCTTCGCAACAATTTTCAAATAGAACTACCTGTTCGTTCTCTTTTTGAAGCCCCTACTATCGATGAATTAGCTTTGGTGATTGAAGAAATTCTCATAGAAGAATTAGAACAATTATCTGGGAATGAAATAAGTGTAACTAGGGAGATTAACAAAACTCTTGATGTCCAATTTTCAAACTAGATTACAAAAGTTAATCATTGCAGGATAAAATTATGAAAATTCAAACTGTCGGTGTTGTCGGAGCAGGGGTGATGGGAATTGGATTAGCCCAAAACCTCGCTCAAAGTGGTCATCACGTAATTTTAGTAGATATTTCCGAAGAAATTCTGGAATCTGCTAACAAGCAAATCAGAAATAATATCCGTTTTCAAAGCTTTTTCAATAAAACTGAAAAAGTAGATAATCCCGATCACATTCTGCATCGAATTAAATTTTCCACAAATTATAAATTTCTTGAAGATACAGAATTTGTGATTGAAAATGTCACCGAAAAGTGGGATATTAAAAAGGGAGTATATGCACAGCTTGATGCGATTTGTCCAGAAACAACTATATTTGCGGCTAATACATCTGCAATTCCTATTACTCGCATTGCTTCATTAACTAAGCGTGCTGATAAAGTGATTGGTATGCATTTCATGAACCCGGTTCCAATGAAGCCAATGGTTGAAATGATTCGCGGGTATCACACATCCGATGAAACAATCTCAACAGCTAAAGAATTACTGGCTCAGATGGGTAAAGAAAGTATCCTCGTCAATGATTCGCCAGGTTTTGTTTCTAACCGAGTTCTGATGTTGACAATTAATGAAGCAATTTTCTTGCTACAAGACCAAGTTGCTTCAGTGGAAGAAGTGGATAGAATTTTTAAAACCTGTTTCGGTCATAAAATGGGCCCCCTAGAAACTGCTGATTTAATTGGATTGGATACGATTCTTTTTTCCATTGAAGTTTTGTATGAAAGTTTCAACGACAGCAAATATAGACCCTGCCAATTACTAAAAAAGATGGTAGATGCTGGTTTATTTGGTCGCAAGAGTGGGCAAGGTTTTTATACTTACAATGGAGCAATTTAAAATTAGATAAAACAAACTCCTTAGCCATTCTGAAAATCAAGGTTAATTGAAAATATGTCAGAAATACAAGCAAAAATTAGAGAGTTTTTATCCCGCTTTTTCCGTAATCATGATTTGCAGTTAGATGAAGATATTTTTGCACTTGGTTTTGTAAATTCCATGTTTGCTATGCAACTTGTCTTATTTATCGAACAAGCATTTCAAATTACTATTGACAATGAAGACCTGGAGCTTGATAACTTCAGAACTATAAATTCTATGACTCGTTTAGTTGAGCGGAAAACAACTTTAGTCGCACAAAAATGAATCAATATAAAAATTACAATCCTTTTCACCAAACAAGTAATCATCATGAAAATTGAGTTGACATCTCAACAAAAAGATGATAAATCTAAATTCAAAAGCTTTGTCAACAAAGAAATTGTCCCTCACGCAAATTCCTCCGACCAAGAAGAGTGTACTTCCCCAAAACTTATAGAAAAGTTTGCTCATCAAGGATATTTGGGTGCCATATTACCCGAAGAATTTGGTGGACAAAGTATGGATATCATCACCTACGGTCTTCTTAATGAAGAAATTGGACGAGGATGTTCTTCTTTGCGGAGTTTACTCACAGTTCACAGCATGGTTGCTTCTGCTCTTTACCGATGGGGTAATAAGTCTCAAAAAGAGTATTGGCTGCCAAAATTATCATCTGGTGAAGTTATAGCTGCTTTTGCCTTAAGTGAACCTAACGTAGGTAGCGATGCCAAAAGTATAGAAACCACGGCAATACTTTCTGGTGACTCTTATATTTTAAATGGAGAGAAGAAATGGATTACCTACGGACAAATTGCAGATGTCTTTTTGGTATTTGGCCAATGTTCGGGGAAACCTTCTGCTTTTTTAGTTGAAAAAAATAGTCCAGGACTTTCAATACAACCTATTTCTGGGATATTGGGTGTTCGGGCTTCAATGCTTGCTCAATTAAACTTTCGAGATTGTCGAATTCCTCAAGAGAATCTGGTAGGCAGATTGGGTTTTGGTTTATCTTATATAGCTTCTTCTGCATTAGATTATGGAAGATATAGTGTGGCATGGGGTTCTGTAGGTATTGCTCAAGCTTGTCTAGAAGCCTGCATTCAGTACACAAGCGAACGAAAGCAGTTCGGTGTTTATTTGAAAGAACACCAATTAATTCGGCAAATGATTACCGAGATGATAGTCAATGTTAAAGCAGCAAGATTACTGTGCTATCAAGCTGGCTATCTCAAAGAAATTGGCGATCCAAATTCGATAACAGAGACTTCAATCGCTAAATATTTTGCATCTACAACAGCAACTAAAGTCGCAAATGATGCCGTACAAATTCACGGGGCGAATGGTTGTACTAATGAATATTCGGTTGCTAGATATTTGCGAGATGCCAAAATTATGGAAATCATTGAAGGAAGTACACAAATACAACAGATTACCATCGCTGATTATGGTTATCAGGAGTATATCTCAAAACCTGCTTCTATGGTCAATTCTCAAAACTTATTGGCAATGATGTGAGAATATGATTAGCACAAACATTGAAATTTCAAAGGATCAGCAAGTCGATAAAAAAGCTATCAAATGTGTAGTTTGGGATTTAGATAATACGCTTTGGGATGGTGTTTTGTTAGAGGATGACTGTATTTCCCTGCGAAACGAGGTAGTCGACATTATCAAAACATTAGATGGTCGGGGTATTTTGCAGTCTATTGCCAGTAAAAATGACTATGCCAGAGCAATGGAGAAAATCCAGGAGTTTGGGCTACACGAATATTTTCTCTATCCCCAAATCAATTGGAACTCCAAATCAAGTTCTATTCAAGAAATTGCTAAGTCACTTAATCTTAGTATAGATACATTTGCCTTTATCGATGACCAGTTATTTGAACTTGAAGAAGTCAATTTCTCACTTCCTGAAGTACTTTGTATTAATGTAACTGATTTAACGGATCTCTTAGATAAACCAGAAATGAATCCTCGTTTTATTACAGAGGATTCAAAACTGAGAAGAATAATGTATATTAGTGATATTGAGCGAAATAATTCCGAGAAAGAATTTATTGGTACTCAAGACGAGTTTTTAGCTACACTTAATATGACTTTTACTATCTCTAATGCTCAAGAGGATGATTTACAAAGAGCCGAAGAGTTAACAGTCAGAACCAATCAATTAAATACAACTGGATATACATACTCCTATGACGAACTGAATCATTTCCGAAAATCTGAGCAGCATAAAATACTAATTGCTAGTTTAGAAGATAAATATGGCAGTTATGGAAAAATTGGACTAGCTCTTGTGGAATGTGGAGAGCTTGTGTGGACTCTAAAACTTTTGCTGATGTCTTGTCGGGTTATGTCCAGAGGTGTCGGCACAATTATGCTAAATCATATTATGACATTGGCTAAGAACAATAATGTTCGTTTGCGGGCTGAATTTGTTTCAAATAATCGGAATCGAATGATGTATATATCTTATAAGTTTGCAGGTTTTCAAGAAATTGAAAAAAATAGAGATTTGCAGATTTTAGAAAATGATTTAACCCAAATACAGTCTATCCCTGAGTATGTCAAGGTCAAAGTTATAGATTAAAAAGCATTGCTAGTTATCGTAGTTTGACAGGGGAGATTATGGATATTAAAAAAGATGAAATTTTAAAACGACGGTCAAAGCTTTCACTCGCTCAACAGGAGCTTCTCAAAAAGCGATTGCGAGGTGAAGTTGACTCTCACTCTCAATTAGAGGTTATTTCAAAACGTCTCCAAATCAGTCCTGCTCCCCTATCCTTTGCTCAACAACGGCTGTGGTTTCTCCAACAGTTAGATCCCGATAATCCTTACTACTGTGAACTAGCATGTGTACAGCTTGTAGGCGCGCTGAATGTAGATGCGTTAGAGCGAAGTCTGAACGAGATTGTGCGACGCCATGAAGCGTTACGTACTACTTTTGAAATACTCGAAGAACAAGCAATTCAGGTTATTCATCCTACTGTAACTGTGACACTGCAACTGGTGAACTTGCTCTCGATGCCAGAAGCTGAACGACATGCACAAGTTGAGCGGTTAACAACAGAAATATCTGAAAAACCTTTTGATTTAGTGACTGGCCCGTTGCTGCGAGTCATGCTGCTACAAACAGGTGTCGAAGAATACTTGCTGCTGTTCACGATTCACCACATTGCCGTTGATGGTTGGTCTATAGGAGTGTTAATCCGTGAATTAGCAGTACTCTATGAAGCCTTTTCCACCAGTAAAACATCTCCTCTCCCTGATATCTCTATTCAATACGCAGACTTTGCTATTTGGCAGCGTCAGTGGCTACAAGGCGAATTACAAAAGACGCAACTTAGTTATTGGAAGCAACAATTGGCTGATGCTTCTACTTTGGCTTTGCCCACAGATCGCCCACGGCCGGCAGTCCAAAGTTTTCGAGGCGCAATTGCTTCTTTTGAGTTATCAGCAAGCCTAACTGATATGCTCAGATCCCTGAGCAATCGGGAGGGAGTAACTTTGTTTATGACGCTACTGGGAGCATTTCAAGCTTTACTGTGCCGTTATACAGGGCAAGAAGATATTTGCGTTGGCTCCCCAATTGCTAACCGCAACCAAGGTCAGATTCAAGGGCTGATTGGTTTTTTTGTCAATACCCTTGTGCTGCGGACTCATCTTTCTGGTAATCCAAGTTTTTTAGAATTGTTGAATAGAGTACGCGAGGTATGCGTGGGTGCTTATGCTCATGCAGATATACCTTTTGAGCAATTAGTTGAAGAACTTCAGCCAGATAGAAAACTCAGTCAGATGCCCTTGTTTCAGGTAATGTTTGCTTGGCAAGAAGACACTCAAAAGGAACTGACACTACCTGGTTTGACTTTGAATTGGCTCCCGACGCACGGTCAGACTGCTAAATTTGATTTAAGCCTGTACTTAGTGGACGCACAGCCAAAGTTGCAGGGATTCTTAGAATACAACACCGACTTGTTTGATGCTGAAACTGTTACTCGGATAGTAGAGCATTTTTGTAATTTGCTAGAAGGGATTGTTGCAAATCCACAAGCAAGATTATCTGACTTACCACTATTGACGGCTGAAGAGTTACATCAGCAGCTAGTGGAGTGGAATAACACTCAGGTTGAGTATCCCCAACAGCAATGTATTCATCAGTTGTTTGAAGCGCAAGTAGAACGCACACCTGATGCTGTTGCAGTAATATTTGAAGATCAACAGCTAACCTACCGCGAACTGAATGCTAGAGCAAATCAACTAGCGCACTACCTCCAACAACTGGAAGTAAAACCAGAAGTATTGGTGGGAATTTGTGTAGAGCGCTCTTTGGATATGGTCATCGGTCTATTAGCCATCCTGAAAGCTGGTGGTGCTTATGTACCCCTAGACCCTAATTATCCCCAAGAACGCTTGGCTTATATGTTGTTTGATACTCAACTACCAATTCTGCTAACTCAGCAGTCCTTAGTTGAACAATTACCAACACATAAAGCACATATAGTTTGCTTAGATACACATTGGGATCAGATTGCTCAAGAAAGCCAAACTAACCCGATAAATACGAATACAGTTAATAATTTAGCTTATGTAATTTACACCTCTGGCTCCACAGGCAAACCCAAGGGAGTGCTTGGTCTTCATCAAGGTGCAGTCAATCGGTTTCATTGGATGTGGAAATTTCATCCCTTCACTGAAGAAGAGGTTTGTTGTCAAAAGACATCCTTAAACTTTGTAGATTCAGTTTGGGAAATCTTTGGCCCTTTACTTCAGGGAATAACCACAGTAATTTTGCCAGAGCAAGTTGTCAAAGACCCACAACAGTTTGTAACTAGTCTTGCAAACAAGAATGTAACACGATTAGTACTTGTGCCTTCCTTATTACGTATATTATTAAATACATATAATCTTTTACAGTTGCAGCTACCCAAGTTAAAGTTATGGATTAGCAGTGGTGAAGCACTATCTACCGATCTCGTAGTACAATTTCGGCAGAGTTTACCGGATAGTACCTTGTTAAACCTTTACGGTTCATCGGAGGTATCTGCGGATGTTACTTGTGCCAAGATTACCCCACAAACACCCCAAACGGCATCTGTTTTAATGGGTCGCCCAATTGCTAATACCCAGATACATATACTAGATGCCAATAAGCAACCTGTTCCTTTAGGTGTAATCGGTGAAATATATGTAGGTGGTGTCCAACTGGCACGAGGTTACTTAAACCGTCCCGATTTGACAGCAGAAAAATTTATCCCTCACCCTTTTAGTATTCAACAGTCTGCACGTCTCTACAAAACTGGGGATTTAGCCCGTTATCTAGCAACTGGAGAAATAGAATACATTGGTCGCATTGACCACCAAGTAAAAGTCCGTGGTTTCCGCATTGAGTTGGGAGAAATTGAGTTTGTCATTAACCAATATCCGCCAGTCCGAGAAAGCATAGTTGTAGTAGAGAAAAATTCTGTAGATTCTCAACGTTTAGTTGCTTATATAGTTCCACAAAAAGAAGAGACGCTGACAATTCCCGAACTACGCATCTTTTTGGAGTCAGAGTTACCAAGCTACATGGTACCAGCAGTTTTTGTCATCCTTGAAGCACTACCACTAACACCCAATGGCAAAGTTGACCGGAAAGCACTACCAGCACCAGAATTAACACAGCTATCAACATCCAATCATGTTCCGCCTAGCACGCCAATAGAGAATTTATTAGCAGGAATTTGGGCAGAAATACTGGGACTTAACAAAGTCAGTATTCATGAGAATTTCTTTACTCTGGGAGGACATTCATTAATTGCCACTCGCGTAATATCCCAAATTCGGCAAGTATTTCATATAGAACTGCCTTTACGTTGTTTATTTGAAAAACCGACGATCGCAGGGTTAGCCAAAGAAATTGAAATAGCCAACCAAGCAGACTTAGGAATTGTAACAACAAAGATTGAGCCGATAGTGCGATCGCCACAATTACCGCTATCTTATGCTCAACAGAGGTTATGGTTCCTAGCTCAATTAGAACCAGACAGTCCCTTCTACAACATCCCTGCTAATGTTCGCCTACAAGGAAAATTAAATTTCGAGGCACTACAACAAAGTTTCGATGAAATTCTGCGCCGTCATGAAGCATTGAGAACCAATTTCCAGACAGCCCAAGGGCAAGCAATAGCTGTTATCAAGGAAACGAAATCGCTTGTATTGCCTTTACTCGACCTGAGTGAATTAACTTCAGCTCAGCAGGAATTTGCAGTCAAACAACAGGCTGTACAAGAAGCACAAACACCTTTTGATCTAACCAGTGACCTCTTATTGCGGGTAAAACTATTACGTCTGGATGCACAAGAACACATTGTACTAGTAACAATGCACCACATCGTCTCTGACGCTTGGTCAATTGGTGTACTAGTGCAAGAGTTGGCAAAACTTTATCCAGCCTTCTGTAATCAGCAACCTACACCGTTAACTGAACTGCCAATACAATATGTAGACTTCGCCGCTTGGCAACGACAATGGCTGCAAGCAGAAGTATTACAATCGCAGATATCTTATTGGCGAAAGCAATTACAGGGGACACCCAAAGTATTAGAGTTACCCACAGACCGCCCCAGACCAGCAATTCAGACATTCCGAGGTGCAACTTACTCATTTAACTTATCTGAGGAACTCTCTGTAGCTCTGAACAAATTCAGCCAGCAGCAGGGGAATACCTTATTCATGACGCTGTTAGCAGCTTTCCAAACACTGCTATGGCGTTACACAGGGCAAGAAAATATCGTAGTTGGTTCACCCATTGCCAATCGTAACCGGGCAGAGATAGAAGGGTTAATTGGATTTTTTGTCAATACTTTGGTACTGAGAACCAACTTGGTAGGAAATCCCAGCTTTGAGGAGCTACTCAAACGGGTGCGGGAAGTAGCATTAGGAGCATACACTCATCAAGATTTGCCGTTTGAATTGTTAGTTGAGCAACTGCAACCACAAAGAGATTTAAGCCATACACCACTATTTCAAGTGATGTTTGTCCTTCAGAATGCACCAATTTCCACCCTAGAGTTGCCTGATCTGACCTTAACTTATTTACAAAGCAATAGTGATAGTGCCAAGTTTGATTTAACCCTAAACATGATTGAAACAGAGTCGGGGTTAGTTGGTAGTTTAGAATACAATACTGATTTATTTGAGCAAAGCACAATTTGGCGGATGGTGGGCCATTTGCAAACGTTGCTTGCAGGAATTGTTGCTAATCCACAGCAGCAGTTGTCAGAGTTGCCACTGTTGAGTGAATCTGAGCAGCATCAATTACTACTGCAATGGAATGATACGGAAGTTGAGTATCCCCAACAGCAATGTATTCATCAGTTGTTTGAAGCGCAAGTAGAACGCACACCTGATGCTGTTGCAGTAGTATTTGAAGATCAACAGCTAACCTACCGCGAACTCAACACCAAAGCAAATCAATTAGGGCATTATTTGCGATCGCTAGGAGTAAAACCAGAAGTATTGGTGGGGATTTGTGTAGAGCGATCGCTCGATATGGTCATCGGACTATTGGCAATCCTGAAAGCTGGTGGTGGATACATCCCATTAGACCCTAGTTATCCCCAAGAGCGATTGGCATTTATACTCAAAGACGCCCAAGTGCCAGTACTCCTAACTCAAGCCTCCCTTGTGGAAGCAATGCCACAACACAAAGCTAAAGTTGTTTGTTTAGATACAAATTGGCAGGCGAATACTTACCAGAGGCGATGCCAACAAAACGAAGATGCTGCGCGAACGCCGAACGTACAACAGAGCCAGGAAAATTTATGCCCAGAGTTAACTCCTGACAACGTAGTTTATGTCATCTATACTTCTGGTTCAACAGGTAAACCAAAAGGCGTACAAATTCCCCACAGCGCTTTGAGCAACTTTTTGTACTCCATGAGGCAAAGACCAGGGTTAAGCCAAGAAGATACCTTACTAGCAGTCACAACATATTCCTTTGATATTGCGGCGTTAGAAATGTTTCTGCCAATCATAGTTGGTGGTCGTTTGGTAATCGCCAGTCGGGAAGTATCCTTAGACGGAACACAGTTGTCAGCAAAACTGCAAGACTCAAAAGCTACAGTCATGCAAGCCACACCTGCTACTTGGCAAATGCTTCTAACAGAAGGCTGGAGTGGCAATGAGCAATTAAAAATTCTTTGTGGTGGAGAAGCTTTACCTGAATACCTAGCCAATCAATTATTGCATCGGTGTGCCTCTTTGTGGAATATGTACGGCCCCACAGAAACCACCATTTGGTCGGCAGCATCTCAGGTAGAAAGAGACAGTAAGGTTGTAGCAATTAGCCACCCGATTACGAATACGCAATTTTACATCCTCGACCAATACAGTCAGTTAGTTCCTGTAGGTGTAGCAGGCGAATTGCATATCGGTGGAGATGGACTTGCACGAGGCTATTTCAACCGTCCCAACCTCACAGCAGAAAAATTTATCCCCAATCCCTTTAGCAAAAAAGCTGCGCGTCTTTATAAAACTGGGGATTTAGCCCGCTATTTACCCAATGGAGAAATAGAGTACATTGGTCGCATTGACCACCAAGTAAAAGTCCGTGGTTTCCGCATTGAACTCTTAGAAATTGAAGCAGTAATTAACCAATACCCAGAGGTGCGAGAAAGTGTGGTTATAGCTCGAGAAGACTCCTCTGAAGGGAAGTCTTTGGTAGCTTATTTAGTCCAGAACCCAGAACATCAGGGAGCGGGTGAGGAGACGACGAAATTGCAAACTGAGCAAATTTCACAGCGGCAAATATTACCGGGGCTACGCAACTTTTTAGAGTCGAAGTTGCCAAGCTACATGGTGCCAAGTGCTTTTGTGATGCTAGAAACGCTACCACTCACACCCAATGGCAAAGTTGATCGGAAAGCGCTACCAGCACCTGATATGAGTAGATCCCACCTAGAAAAAGTTTTTGTTGCACCTCAGAATCCATTTGAAGAAGTGGTAGCTGGCATTTGGGTTCAAGTTCTGAATCGGGAACAAATAGGTATCTATGACAATTTCTTTGAGTTAGGCGGGCATTCATTGTTGGCGACACAAGTAATTTCTCGCATAAATAAAGCTTTCGAGATAAATCTATCGCTACATCGCTTATTTGAGTCCCCAACAGTGGCTGAATTAGCCAAAAATATCGAGGAGACGATCAAAGCAGAATTGGGGCAACAGTCTCCCACTATTGGGCGCGTCTCTAGAGTCAAAAATCTACCTCTTTCCTTCGCTCAAGCTAGACTATGGTTGCTGGAGCAATTACAACCAGGCAGCGCTATTTACAACATACCAATTGCCGTGCGCTTCGTTGGTTTCTTGAATGTGGCTGCGCTGGAGCAAGCTTTTGCAGAAATCGTATATCGCCACGAAGCCTTACGTACTACCTTCCATCTGATAAATGGACAACCCTTTCAGGCGATCGCTTCCAGCCTAAGAGTTACACTACCAGTAGTGGATTTGCGGGAATTGCCAGAAGCACAGAGAGAAGCTCTTGTTCAAAAGCTAATCATAGAAGAATCGCAACGCTGCTTTGACTTAGTTCAGGGACCATTACTAAGATGCACTCTCCTGCATATTCACGAGCAAGAGTATATAGTATTGTTCACCATCCACCATATTGTTTCAGATGGCTGGTCAATGGGCGTGTTTGTTCAGGAGTTAGTAGCACTGTATGAAGCCTTCTCTGCTGGAAAACCCTCTCCACTCCCAGAACTGGCTATTCAGTATGCAGACTTTGCAGCGTGGCAACGACAGTGGTTACAGGGTGATGTTTTGGAAACCCAACTCGCCTACTGGAAGAAGCAATTAGGCAATCTCCCTGTGATGAAATTGCCTACAACTCGTCCCCGTGCGGAAGTGAAAACTAATCTAGGTGACACTTCATCTTTTTTAATTCCCGCCAAAGAGTTCAAAGCACTTCAAGCGCTCTCGCGTCAAGAGGGTGTCACTTTGTTCATGACTCTGCTGGCAGGTTTTCAAGTGTTGCTACAACGCTATACAAATCAGGATGACATCGTTGTAGGTACTGATGTCGCTAACCGTAACCAACCTGAGACTGAATTATTAATTGGTTTTTTTGTCAACTTACTTGTTTTACGCACTGATCTTGCTGGTAACCCCAGTTTCCGAGAGTTACTTAAACGAGTGCGCCAGGTAGCATTAGGAGCATACACTCATCAAGATTTGCCCTTCGATCAATTAGTGAAGGCATTGCAACCAGAGCGGAATTTGAGCAACACACCCTCACTATTTCAGGTGTTATTTGTCCTTCAGAATGCCCCGATGCCACCATTAGAATTGCCAGGACTGACATTAAGTTTATTGGAGATTAAAAACGAAATAGCAAAGTTTGATTTAGCACTATTTCTGACAGAAACAGATCAAGGTATCGTCGGAAACTGGCAATACAATGCTGACCTTTTTGAAACCAGCATCATCACTCGCATGACAGATCACTTCAAGACATTACTCAATAGCATTATCTCCGAACCTGATGCCCGAATCAACAGTCTAGAAATGCTGACCGAAGCTGAAAACAAGCAACAAACTATGCAAAAAGAAGAGCGGAAAGCTTTCAATCGAGAAAAATTTATTAGTATTGCTCCCAAGGCTGTCACCCTATCACCAGAAAAATTAATTAAGACATCCTATCTGCAAACTGGGCAAACATTTCCTCTAGTAATTCAGCCTGATACTGACGAGATTGATTTGGGAGATTGGGCTAAAACTAACCGGAAATTTATAGAGACGGAATTGTTAAAACACGGAGCTATTCTATTTAGAAATTTCCATGTAAATTCCGTTTCGGTATTTGAAAGCGTTGCTCAAGGGATTTGTCCAGAATTATTTAGTGAATATGGCGATTTACCGCGTGCTGTAGAAGGGAGTAAAGTTTATGGTTCTACTCCTTATCCAGCCGATAAAGCTATCCTCTTTCATAATGAAAGTTCTCACTTACATTGCTGGCCTTTAAAAATTTGGTTTTTCTGTGTACAACCAGCACAACAAGGTGGAGAAACGCCGATTATCGACTGTCGCAAAGCTTACAAAATACTCAATCCCCAGTTGCGAGAACGATTAGCTAAAAAACAATTAATGTACGTCCGCAACTACACCGATGATTTAGATGTAAGCTGGCAAGACTTTTTTCATACTAATGATAAATCTGTAGTAGAAAATTACTGTCGGCAGGCTAGAGTTGATTGTGAATGGTATGATAATAATAGTTTAATAACTCGCCAAATTCGTCCGGCGATCGCAGTACATCCAAAGACAAGTGACAGAGTATTTTTCAATCAAATCCAGTTACATCACATCGCCTATTTGGATGTAGGAGTTCGAGAATCTTTGTTGTCTTTATTTGGAGAACAAAGGCTACCACGTAATGTTTATTATGGTGATGGAACTTCTATAGAAGACTCAGTTATTGCAGAAATTAATGAAGTTTATCATCAGGCAGAAACTAGCTTTCCTTGGCAGCAAGGAGATATTTTGATGCTAGATAATATGCTCGCTGCACACGGACGCTATCCTTATGTAGGGCAACGCAAGATTGTAGTGGCGATGGGGGAAATGATTTGTAGTTGAAGATAGTAAAGAAACTATACTAGCGAAGTAAAATATTATCTCTTCAACCACAAATTCTAAAATCACCAATTAATGGTATTTGATTATGACTATACAATCATCTTTTTTCTTCCCCAATATTATGGAACTTATTTTTGCCCTAATTACGTTGACTGTTGTCATAAGTTTAGTCATGTACCTCACGTTGCACAAGAAAAGAAGTAAGTTAATATGGACGCCTATTTCTTCTATTGATCGTCGCAGCAACCTCTCTTATGATGAGTTCGTTCGAGAATATGCATCTGTTGGAAAGCCTGTGATTATAACTGACGCGATGAAAGACTGGAAAGCTTCAACCAAGTGGACTATGGATTTCTTCAGGACAGAGTACGGATCATCTGTGGGTCAAGTGATGGATTGCGCGACTCTAACTAAATCTCCCATGACTATTGCTGATTACCTAGATTACATGACTCTTAAGGAACGTGATAAATTGCTATGCTTGGAACGCCTAGTAATTGAGAATCGTCTTGATCTTCGACAAGACTACAAAGCTCCAATATACTTTCTGGACATTCTTGAGAAGATACCACAAGAGGTTCGCAATAAATACAAGTATTATCCAGGTCATATCCTTATAGGTCATAAAGATACATCCATAGGTCTTCACTATGATTCCCATCATTTAAATGCTTGGATAGCAGTAATTTCTGGGAAAAAGCGAGTTGTCTTGCTCTCACCAGACCAAGGAGATTTTGTGTACGATGGAGAAGTTGATACGTTCAACCCGGACCTAGAAAAGTTCCCACTTTACGCAAATGCCAAACCAATAGAATTTATACTAAACCAAGGAGAAATCATTAATATCCCACCAGATTGGTGGCATCATGTGAAGAACATTGAAGACAGCATAACCTTGCAACACCATTGGGCAGATAAATGGAACTCAGAAATAGTTTTTCAAAGTTATATTGAAGATAGTCCAAAAGTTGGTTATCTGATACCATTAATGATAAATTTTCCCTGGTTAGGCAATGCTCTATTTGCTATTGGTTTTCTCTAAGATGGTTATACAAATTTGTTAAAATTAGTCTTATTTGTAATCAAATCTTCTACTAAACCAACTTTCTAGCAAATAATACGAAATCATGACATATTGGAATTGATACAAGTCCATATTTATTAGCATTTTTTATTTAACTATGGCCAGTTAATTCAAAAGAATAAATTGATTTCCAGAAGTTATTTAATGAGCTAATAGGGGATTTTTAAAGCGCTTTTTAGATAATTTTTGCTTACTAAATTTGCGAATAAAGACTTGCCAGCCTCAAAAAAATTTACTAAATAAAAACTGACAGAAATCGATTATCCTTAGTTCTAACATAGTAAAAATCATGAAAAAATAATATATCTAGGTTTAATTAAGATGATAATAACGACAGATAAAATAACTTTGATTTGAAGATGTTGAATATTTTATAAATAAAGTTTATGCATACTAAAACTGTTAGCGGATTTCAGCTTTCCCCTTTACAAAAGCGTCTTTGGTTATTACAGCAAGATAATTCAACTTATTGTACTCAATGTGCTATTTTCCTTGAAGGCAATCTCAAACCAGAGGTTTTAAAAGCCGCTTTACAACAAGTTATCAATCGACATGGAATTCTTCGGACAAGTTTTCGTCGCTTGTCAGGTATCAAAGTTCCAGTCATGGTTATAGCAGAGAGTAGTGTTCTGGTATGGCACGAAATCAATCTGAGTGATTGTGAACCACAGGAACAAGAAGCTAAATTTGAAGCTATTTTTCAACAACAGAGACGCCAAAATTTCGACTTTGAGCAAGATATGCTCTTGTCTGCATCTCTACTAACGCTGTCACTAGATAAATATATTTTAATAATCAGTTTACCTTCCCTTTGTGCTGATACCTGGACACTCAAAAATTTAGTAGCTGAAATCAGCTATTCATACTCTGCTTGCTTACAAAGTGAAATAATATCAGAAGAAGTTGTACAATACCTGCAATTCTCAGAATGGCAAAATCAATTGCTCGAAGATGAGAATGCGGAAATAGCTCATAAATATTGGCAAGAGCAAAAGTTACCTTCCCAAACTATATTAAGACTGCCTTTTGAAAGCCAATCTGCAAAACAAACACAATTCCAGCTTGACTGTTTGCGATTGACGATCGCACCTGATGTCACCGCAAAGGTTGCAACACTAGCTAGAAAGCATAATACTTCAACGGCTGTAGTTCTACTAGCCTGTTGGCAAACCCTAATTTGGCGACTCACTGGAGAGCCAGAAATGATCATTGGCATGGCTGGCGATCGCAGGGAGTATGAAGAACTCCACGAAGTACTGGGACTGATTGCCACCTGGATTCCCATTAAAAGTCAACTCACACCAGACTTATGCTTCCAAGAACTCTTAAAATTTAACGAAAATACCCTAACTAATAACACAGAATGGCAAGATTATTACACTCCTGAATCTGTAGGGAATGAAAACAATTTGGTATTTCCCATTGGTTTTGAGTTTGAACAACTACCCGAAAAACATTTTGCTAATGGTGTGTCATTTTCGCTAGAAAAATACTATAGCTGTATTGAGCCATTTAAAGTTAAACTCACTTGTACTCAGTGCAGTGAAACTTTAAATGCAGAATTTTACTATGATGTCAATTATTTCTCACCTGATAGTATTCAACGTTTAGCTGGGCATTTTCAAACTTTATTAAATCATGCTACGAACAATCCAGATAAAAAAATTAGTCAATTAGATATAATCAGTAAAAGCAATCGCCAACAATTACTAGTTGAGTTTAATCAAACGCAGATTGATTATCCAAAAAACAAATGTATACACCAGCTTTTTGAAGAACAAGTAGAAAAAACACCTAACAATATTGCCCTTGTATTTGAAGACCAGCAACTAACATACACAGAGCTTAACCGCAAAGCTAATCAACTAGCTCGTTACTTACAAACATTGGGAGTCAAGGCGGAAGTTATAGTTGGGCTGTGTGTAGAGCGATCGCTCGAAATGATTATTGGACTTTTGGGCATCCTCAAGGCTGGTGGAGCATACTTACCACTAGACCCAACATTACCAAAGGAAAGTCTTGATTTCCGGTTGCAGGATGCTCAAGCGTCATTGGTGATTAATTTAGACACCGATTGGAACATCATTGCTCAGTACGACGATGATAATCCCAACAGTGAGGTAACTACTGAGAATTTAGTCTATGTAGTGTTTACCTCTGGTTCCACTGGCAGACCAAAGGGAGTAGCCATTGAACACCAGCAACTAGTTAATTACCTCAATAGCATCACAGAGAGATTAAATCTACCCGCAGCAGCTAACTTCGCTAGTGTTTCTACCTTAGCCGCAGACTTGGGTAACACCGTTATCTTTCCTTCTCTTTGCACAGGTGGCACTCTGCATATCATATCCTCCCAGCGAGTTGCTGACTCAGCAGCCTTAGCTGAATACAACCGCCAACATTCCATCGACTGCCTGAAAATTGTCCCCTCCCACCTTGCCAGTCTCCTAGCATCCGCTCCATCCGAGTCCATTCTGCCTCGCCAAAGACTGATCTTGGGAGGTGAAGTAGCAACTTGGGATTTAATCGAGCAGATTCAGCAGCAAGCACCAGATTGCTTGATCTTCAATCACTACGGCCCAACAGAAGCTACCGTAGGTGTTACTACCTTCGCCGTTCAGAATAACCAAGCTAGTCATAATTCAAAAACAGTTCCACTAGGTCGTCCACTGGGGAATATACAGATTTATCTGTTAGATCAGCAGCTGCAACCCGTACCCATTGGTGTGCCAGGTGAATTGTATATCGGTGGAGCCTCTTTAGTTCGGGGTTATTTAAATCGGCCCGAACTAACCGCAGAGAGATTTATAGCCAACACCTTTGGAAATTCAAAATGCGATCGCCTTTACAAAACTGGTGATTTAGCACGTTACCTACCTGATGGCAACATTGAATTTATCGGACGGCTAGATAATCAGGTAAAAATCCGGGGCTTCCGGATTGAACTCTCCGAGATTGAGATGGTGCTGTGTCAGCATCCAGAAGTACAACAAGCTGTGGTTTTGCTGCGAGAAGACAAGCGGTTGATTGCCTATATTGTTCCTAAGCAAAAACAGACACCCAGTGTTAGTAATATGCACAGGTTTCTGAGAGAAAAACTGCCGGAATATATGATGCCCTCGGCTTTCGTGATCCTCAAGGCGCTGCCACTAATGCCAAATGGCAAGGTGAACCGCAGTGCGTTACCAGAACCAGATGGTTATCGCCCAGAATTAGAAGCAACTTATCAGCCACCTCAAACAGAGATAGAAGAAGCGATCGCTATTATCTGGCAAGAGGCGCTGAATGTGCAAAAAGTTGGTATTAATGATAACTTCTTTGAACTCGGTGGACATTCATTACTCATTGTGCAAATTCATAGCAAACTGAAAAACCTTTTTAATCAAGATTTATCCATAACTGATTTATTTGAACATCCTACTATCAGTTCTTTAGTAAAGTTCTTGAGTCCAGAAAAAAGCGAAGAATCTTCTTTAGAAGAAAGCCATAACAGAGCTAAAAGTCGGATGAATGAAAGACAACTAAGAACACAGTTTCGGCAAAAACTTTAAATTAAAAAATCTGGAGTGAAAAATGAAAAACAATTTAGAGGCTTCAGAAATTTTTAATGAGATAGCCATTGTAAGTATAAATGGGCGTTTCCCAAAAGCCAAAAACTTGGAAGACTTTTGGCAGAATTTACAGAATGGGGTGGAATCAATTTCGGTTTTTTCAGATATAGAACTGGAGTCTGCGGGTGTAGATAAAAGTACCCTAAATAACCCTAACTATGTGAAAGCAAACGCTGAACTGGAAGACGTAGAATTATTTGATGCTTCCTTCTTTAATTATTCTCCCAGAGCGGCAGAACTCATCGATCCGCAGCAACGCATTTTCTTAGAAGTTGCTTGGGAGGCCCTTGAAAGTGCTGGCTACAATTCTGAAACCTATGAAGGTAGAATTAGTGTTTATGGTGGAGCCAGCGTTAGCAGTTACTTTTTATTCAATATTTTTTCTAACCCTGAATTAATAAAACTTGTCGGTTTTGATGAAATTAGACATAGTAATCGCCCAGATAACCTAGCTACACGAGTCGCCTATAAATTAAATCTAAATGGTTCAGCAATCACTGTCCAAACCGGTTGTTCTACTTCATTAGTCGCTGTACATTTAGCCTGTCAAAGTTTGCTAGATCGTGAATGTGATCTGGCCTTGGCGGGTGGAGTTTGCATATCTGGATCAGAAAAAGCTGGCTATTTTTATCAAGAAGGGGGAATTTTGTCTCCCGATGGACATTGCCGTGCCTTTGACGCCCAGGCAAAAGGAACTGTTATCGGTAAAGGTGTAGGTATTGTAGTCTTAAAGCGATTAGAAGATGCGATCGCTGATGGAGATTGTATTCAGGCTATTATCAAGGCTTCAGCGATTAATAATGATGGTTCTAAAAAAGTTGGCTACACAGCTCCCAGCGTCGATGGTCAAGCTCAGGTAATTGCCGAGGCTCTTGCCGTAGCGAGGGTGAAATCCGACATGATTAGTTATGTAGAAGCTCATGGAACCGGAACTGCTCTCGGAGATCCGATTGAAATTGCAGCGCTAACCAAATCTTTTCGTGCTACCACTGACAAAAAAGGTTTCTGCGCTATTGGTTCGGTAAAGACAAACATTGGACACTTAGATACTGCGGCTGGGATTGCGGGTTTAATCAAGACAGTTCTGGCGCTCAAACATCAGCAAATACCACCTAGTTTGCACTTTCAGCAGCCCAATCCCCAGATAGATTTCACCAACAGCCCATTCTATGTTAATAACAAGCTTTCAGAATGGAAATCGAACGGACAACCTCGACGCGCTGGGGTTAGTTCTTTCGGAATTGGTGGCACTAATGCTCATGTAATTCTGGAAGAAGCCCCAATTCTGCAACCATCTAGTCCTGGACGCTCACAGAATTTATTGGTAATTTCAGCCAAAACTAGCTTTGCACTAGAAACTGCCACAACAAACTTAGTTAACCACTTAAAGCAGCATCCTCAACTCAACTTGGCAGATGTCGCTTACACCCTTGGGGTGGGTCGTCAAGCCTTTGAACATCGCCGAATCGTGGTTTGCCAAGACATTGATGATGCAGTGAAAGTTTTAGAAATCCAGGAGCCACAAAGGGTCTTCAGCCACTTCACCGAACCCACTGAGCGACAACTTGTATTTATGTTTCCTGGTCAAGGGGCCCAGTATGTGGAGATGGGTAAAGAACTCTACCAAAATGAGCCAATTTTCCGAAAACAGGTTGATTATTGTGCAGAATTACTCAAATTCTCCATCGGAATAGACCTACGCAATATTCTATATCCCAGCAAAGAGCAAGCAACAGCAGCAGTGCAGCAGTTGACGCAGACTTATATTACCCAACCAGCCCTATTTGTCATTGAGTATGCCCTAGCTCAGTTGTGGATGTCATGGGGATTGCATCCTGAAGCCATGATTGGTCATAGCATTGGCGAGTATGTAGCAGCTTGTCTTGCTGGCGTATTCTCTCTAGAAGATGCATTGGCACTGGTAGCTGCGCGAGGAAAACTAATGCAGCAGATGCCCTCTGGGGATATGTTAGTAGTGCCTCAATCTGAGGAAGAAGTGCAATCTTGGCTAGGCGAAGAACTTGCCCTAGCTGCAATTAACGGGCCATCTTTGTGCGTAGTTTCGGGATCAAAATTGGCAATTGATGAGTTGCACAATAAATTAACTAAGCAAGGGATTAATTGTCGCCGTCTGCATACTTCTGGTGCTTTTCATTCCCAGATGATGAACCCAATCATCGAGCCGTTCATGGCACTGGTAGAAAAAATCAACCTAAAAATTCCCCAAATTCCTTTTATTTCCAACGTCACTGGTACATGGATTACAAACGAGGAAGCAACTGATTCCAGCTATTGGGCAAAACATCTACGGCAAACTGTGCGCTTTGCTGAGGGAATTACTGAGTTGCTGCAACAGCCAAAGCGAATCCTGCTGGAAGTTGGCCCAGGGCGGACATTAAGTACTTTAGTTAGACAGCATTCAGAACAACCTGCTCAACCGATTGTGTTTTCTTCCTTGCGCCATCCCCAAGAACAACAGTCGGATGTAGCCTTTTTGCTCAACATACTGGGTAAACTCTGGCTTGCCGGGTTAAAAATAGATTGGTCTAGCTTTTACGCGACTGAACGTCGTCACCGCATCCCCTTACCGACGTACCCATTTGAGCGACAAAGATACTGGGTTGAACCACAATCATCAAACGCCCTTGTGACTGCGCCCGAAAAAGCGTTACACAAAAAGCCAAATATTGCTGAGTGGTTCTACATCCCAGTTTGGAAACAGTCCAGATTACTTGAAAAAGGGACTGGGGACTGGGGATTAGGGACTGGGGACAGGGAAAACTTGGAAGGGGATTCAGACGCCAATCAAGTTTTGTTGCAAGAGCGTTCGCACGAAAAGAGAACTCTTCCTAGTCAAGAGTCAAGAGTCAAGAGTCCTGGAGCGGCAGGATTACACGACTTCGGCGCAGCAAGTCGAGTGTCAAAACAGAAATTGTGTTGGTTAGTCTTTGTAGATAAATGTGAAGTGGGTTCACTCCTCGTAAAACGTCTCCAACAGCAAGGGCAAGACGTGATTACTGTCAGCTTAGGAGAGCAGTTTACCAAACTGTGCGATCGCACTTATTCCATCAACCCTCAACAGAAAGATGACTATGAAGCCTTGTTCCAAGTTCTTCGTAGCCAAGATTTGATGCCACAAATGATTGCTCATTTATGGGGAATTACGCCAAACAATGAGACATCTTCAGGAATTGAATCGTTGGCAACAAGTCAGGCTGTTGGCTTTTACAGCTTACTTTTTCTGAGTCAAGCACTTGGACAACAAAGTATTACAGATGCTCTGCAAATTCTAGTGGTGACTAACAACATACACGATGTGACTGGTGAGGAAAACCCATGCCCCGAAAAGGCAACAGTACTAGGGCCGTGCAAAGTAATCCCCCAAGAATATCCGAATATTACTTGCCGCAACATTGATATTGTGATTCCTGAATCTGTAATATCGCAACAGGAGAAATTGATCGATCAACTAATAGCAGAATTTACAACCAAGCCAACTGACTCAGTAGTTGCTTATCGTAAGCATCATCGCTGGATTCAAACATTTGAACCAGTCTCCTTAGAAGAGGCTGGCCCAGAGAAAGCCCGATTACAGCAAGGGGGAGTCTACCTAATTACAGGTGGCTTGGGAGGTATTGGTTTGACACTAGCAGAATATCTGGCCAAGACAGTGCAAGCTAAACTAGTGTTGATATCACGTTCTGGTATTCCGAAAGCAGATGAGTGGGAAAAATGGCTCATAACTCATGATGAGCAAGATCCTGTAAGCAAGAAAATCAGAGCAGTGCAGGTGTTAGAAGGGTTAGGTGCTGAAGTTTTAGTAGAGAGCGCAGATGTCGCTAACCTTGAACAAATGCAGTTAGCGATCGCATCAGTAACTAAGCGCTTTGGTAAGATTCATGGTGTCATCCATGCCGCCGGAATTGCTGGGGGAGGCATTATGCAACTAAAAACGCCCCAAGTAGCGGCAAGTGTTTTAGCTCCCAAAGTCCAAGGAACATTAGTCCTTGACAGGATCTTCAAGGACGTTGAATTAGATTTCCTAATCCTTTGTTCTGCCTTAAGTTCAGGCTCAATTCTGGGTAGATTTGGGCAGGTAGACTATTGTGCTGCTAATGCTTTTCTTGATGCCTTTGCTCACTGCAATACCTCCACACGTACTACGTTCACCCAATCTATTAACTGGGGTGCTTGGCAAGAGGTCGGAATGGCAGTAAATACAGGAGCGGTGAACGAAGAATTAAAGAAAGAACGTGAAGAATACCTTAAAGAAGGGATAGCACCTCAAGAGGGTGTTGATGCATTTAGCCGCATTCTCCAAAGTAGACTACCTCAAGTTGTTGTATCAACACGAGATATCCAGCCTCAAATTCAGCAGAGTAATTCTTTCAAGTTTATAGAAGAGGAATTGGCATCAGCAAGTCTACCTCAAGTACTCCATTCTCGCCCCAATTTGGGGAATGATTACATCCCTGCTCGGAACAAGGTAGAGCAAATAGTCACTAACATCTGGCAACAAATCCTTGGTATTCAACAAGTAGGTATTCATGACAATTTTTTTGAGTTGGGAGGAAATTCTCTAATTAGTGTTCAGATTATTTCTAAGTTAAAAGAAGAATTAAATATTGAGATTCCTATCGTCAGTATTTACGAAAGACCAACTATAAATTCTCTTGCCGAAATTCTCAGTTCTGATGCCAACGAAATCAATCATTTTGAGCAAAATAAGTCTCGTGGAGAAAAACGCAGACAGAAAAAATTACAGCAACAGCGTCATTAAAATAATTCGTAATTCGTAATTAAAAAAAATCAGTTAGGATTAATTAAATGATTGACAACTTAGACATCGCAATCATTGGCATGGTTGGCAGGTTCCCCGGAGCTAAAAATATTGATGAGTATTGGCAAAATCTGCGAAATGGGATAGAGTCAATTACTTTTTTTAGTGATGAAGAATTGCAAAAATTGGGGATAGAAGCAACGGTGCTGAGTGACCCTGACTATATCAAAGCAAAACCCATCGTCGAAGATATAGAATTGTTTGATGCTTCATTTTTTGGCTTTAATCCAAGAGAAGCAGAAGTCATAGATCCACAACATCGCTTATTTTTAGAGTCCGCTTGGGAAGCTCTAGAAAATGCTGGTTATGCCAATGCTGAAGGTTCCATTGGAGTTTATGGTGGCTCAAGTATAAGCGCATACTTATTTAATCTTTATTCAAATCCTGACGTTGTTGAATCAGCGGGTCAACTGCTGATAATTGGCAATGATAAAGATCATTTGTCCACACGCGTATCCTATAAACTTAATTTGAAGGGGCCAAGTTGCACGATTCAAACTGCTTGCTCAACTTCATTAGTTGCTATACATATTGCTTGCCAAAACTTGCTGAATAGCGAATGTGATATGGCTTTAGCTGGTGGCGTTTCTATAAATTTGCCACACAAAAGTGGCTATAAATATCAAGAAAATGATATTCTTTCGCCTGATGGTCACTGCCGCGCCTTTGATGCCAAAGCTGAGGGAACTATTTTCGGTAGCGGTGTAGGAGTTGTAGTCTTGAAAAGATTAGAGGATGCGATCGCAGATGGTGATTGTATTCATGCCATCATCAAAGGCTCTGCAATCAATAATGACGGGTCTTTAAAAGTTAGTTATGCAGCCCCCAGCGTCGATGGTCAGGCAGAAGTAATTGTAGAGGCGATCGCAAACGCGGGAGTCGATCCCGATACTGTCACCTATATAGAAACCCACGGAACAGGGACATCTTTAGGAGATCCGATTGAAATTCAGGCTCTAACTAAAGCTTTTCGTGCCAGCACCCAAAATAAAAATTTCTGTGCGATCGGTTCGGTAAAAACCAATGTTGGACATCTCGATCGGGCCGCTGGTGTTGCAAGTATCATCAAGACCATCCTTGCACTTAAACACAAGGAAATACCTCCTAGCTTGCACTTTGAAGAACCCAATCCAGAAATAGATTTTGCCAACAGTCCTTTTTATGTCAACACCACACTCTCTGAGTGGAAAACTAATGGCATTCCTCACCGGGCAGGAGTTAGTTCTTTTGGGATTGGTGGGACTAATGCTCATGTGATTCTTGAAGAAGCCCCTGCCGTTAAACCATCCGATCCTGCTCGTCCTTGGCAGTTGTTGCAGCTTTCTGCCAAGACTAGTACAGCTCTGGAAACTGCTACAGCTAATCTACTTGCTCACCTGCAACAGCATCCAAATTTAAACCTGGCTGATGTCGCTTACACTCTAAGTGTGGGTCGTCGGGTTTTCAAGCATCGCCGGATGGTGGTTTGTCAAGACATGGAAGATGCACTAAAAGTGCTGACCACTCAAGATCCACAACGAGTCTTTACCCACTACGAAGAACCCCGTAATCGTTCTGTAGTGTTTATGTTTTCCGGGCAGGGGACACAGTACATAGATATGGGCAGGGAACTCTACCAGAGTGAACCCATTTTTAAACAGCAAATTGATTGCTGTAGTGAACTGCTGAAACCACACCTCAATATTGACCTGCGCCATGTACTTTATCCCAGTGAAGTGCAGAAACAACAGGCAGCAGAGCAGCTAAAACAGACTTTTATTGCCCAACCAGCACTATTTGTCATTGAATACGCCCTCGCTCAGTTGTGGATGGCGTCGGGTGTGCGTCCTGAAGCGATGATTGGTCACAGCATTGGAGAATATGTGGCTGCAACTTTGGCTGGAGTTTTCTCACTCAAAGATGCCTTAGAACTAGTGGCGAACAGAGGAAAACTGATGCAGCACCTCCCCAGTGGGGGAATGCTTTCAATTCAACTTCCACAACAAGAAGTGCAACCTTTGCTCTTGCAGGAATTATCTTTAGCTGCAATCAATGCACCTTCCTACTGTGTGGTTTCGGGCCCAACAGCAGCGGTGGAACAATTGCAACAGCAATTACAAACAAAAGGCGTAGGATGTCGGCGGCTGCATACTTCCCATGCTTTTCATTCCCAGATGATGGAACCCATCGTTGAGCCTTTCATTCAGTCGTTACAAAAAGTCAAACTCAATTCCCCCCAAATTCCATTTATCTCTAATGTGACTGGGACTTGGATTGCAACAGCCGAAGCAACAGACCCCAACTATTGGGCAAGGCATCTGAGGGAACCTGTGCGTTTTAGTGAGGGGATTGCTGAGTTAACTAAAGCACATAAGCGCGTCTTACTGGAAGTAGGCCCTGGACGGACGTTGACCACTTTTGCTAAACAACATTGGGTAGAAGAATTGACAGCGCTCACCTCACTTCCCCATCCACAAGAGCAACAGTCGGATGCAGCATTTTTCCTTAACACCTTGGGTCGCCTGTGGCTTGTGGGGGTGCAAGTGGATTGGTCAGGTTTTTACGCCAATCAACGACGCCATCGTATTCCCTTACCAACCTATCCTTTTGAGCGTCAGCGCTACTGGATTGAGGCAAACGCAAAAGCTGCCCTAGCAACGGCGCCGCAAGAAACGCTAGAGATAAAGCCAGATATTGCTGATTGGTTCTATGTTCCTCGTTGGAAAGAATCCATGCCCCTTGAGCTTTTTCAGCAAGAAGAACTAGTAAAACAAAAGTCATGCTGGTTGGTTTTTGTTGATGCCTATGGAGTTGGAGCCGAAATCGCAAACCGACTGGAACAATATGGTCATGATGTAATTATTGTCAAGATAGCAGAGCAATTTGCCCAACTCAATAACCGGGAATATACTATTAATTCCCAGCAACCGGGTGATTATAATGCCTTATTGGAAGCGCTCCAAGTTCAAGATTTGACCCCCCAAGCGATCGCCCATTTCTGGAGCGTTACACCCAACGCTACTTTGCCCAGCAACAAGTCACCGGATGAGTTTTTTGAAGATTGCCAGAATCTCGGTTTTTACAGTCTAATGTTCTTGGCAAAGGCACTTGCAGAACGGAATATGACTGAGCCTATCAAGTTGATGGTCGTTACCAGCGATGTACACGACGTAACTGGCGATGAGAGGTTATGTCCTGAGAAAATTACGGTGTTAGGATCGTGCAAAGTGATTCCACAGGAATATCCCAATATCGCCTGCTATAGCTTTGATGTCGTGCTTCCAGAATTTGGAACCACCAGATCACAAAAACTGATAGACAACTTACTAGCAGAATTTACAGCCCAGCCAACGGATTTAATAGTTGCTTACCGGGGACATCATCGCTGGGTACAGACCTTTGAAGCCGTTCGCTTAGAAGAGAAGATCGCTGGCAAAACCAGGTTGAGGAAAGAAGGCGTTTACCTAATCACTGGTGGACTTGGTAAGGTTGGTTTAGCACTGGCAGAATATTTAGCCGAGACAGTACAAGCTAAATTGATTTTGCTGGGGCGAAAGGGTCTTCCTGAGAAAAACCAATGGTGTCAATGGCTGACGAATCATGATGAACAAGATCATGTCAGCCAGCAGATCCGCAGAGTGCAAGCACTTGAGGCTTTAGGTGCTGAGGTTTTGGTAATCAGCGCCGATGTGGCAAATGAACAACAAATGCAGAATGCGATCGCGATCGCTAATGAGCGCTTTGGTAAAATTCATGGTGTCATCCATGCTGCGGGCAATCTCAAAACTGTACTTCATTCTATTCAACAGACTTCTAAAGCTGAAGTTCAAAAGCAATTTGAACCCAAAGTATATGGAGTATTTTTATTAGATAAACTCTTCCAAGGAAAAGAGCTTGATTTTTGTCTATTAACCTCTTCTTTAGCATCTGTGTTAGGAGGTTTAGGATTTATTTCCTACACCGCAGCAAACTTGTTTATGGATGCCTTTGTTCATAAGCATAACCAGACTACTAATTCTTGTCCCTGGTTTAGTGTAAACTGGGATGATTGGGGCATTAGGGAAGAACAAAAAGATACAGATATTGAACAAACTTTGCCTAAATTTTTCATGACACCAAAGAAAGGTGTAGAAACTTTTAGACGCGTGTTATCAATGTCTAAAGTCTCTCAGGTTGTTGTTTCAACTGGAGACTTGCAAGCTAGAATTGACCAATGGATTAAGCTGGAATCTTTACGAGATACAGAATTCTCGAACCAGGCAAACTTATTCTCAAACTATCAAAGACCAAATTTACATACAGTATATGTTGCTCCTAGAAATGAAGTGGAGCAAACTGTTGTAAATATCTGGCAAGAAGTACTTCATATTCAGGATTTAGGTATCCATGACAATTTTTTTGAACTTGGTGGTCACTCCTTACTTTTGATTCAGGTTCATAGCAAGATGCAAAAAATATTTCAGCGAGATTTATCCTATGTTGAAATGTTTCAATATCCCACGATCAGCCAGATGTCTAAGTATTTAAGCCAAGAGCAAAGTGAGCAACTTGCTTTTTCACAACATTCTCACCGAACTGAAAACAGGACGGTTGCAATAAAGCGCCAAAAACAAGCCAGACAAAATCATCGGGCAGCGGCAAATAAAAAAGGATTACCATCTCAATAGCTCCAACAGACTAGTCTTTGACTATTGGAAGTTAGTTTCATAGATAATCGAATCATTGCCTCAAAAAGTAAAAATATTAGATTATTCAAGGATAAAACATGACATTGAGTAAACAAGAAATGCCTAGTCAAAATAACTTGTTGATGACGGAGCCAACATTGCATTATGGGATAGAAAAAAAAGTAATGCAACTATTTGCTTCCTCAGGTCAATCATCCTCATTAGAGGGAAAGATGGATAGGCAAGTTGCGACTTTAGTAGATGATTTTTTAGGAGAAATCAATGCTAATACTGATATTAAGCTTGATTGTTTAGTGGAAAAATTCACTAATAGTAAAGCCCCTGTTGATCCTTCAACTTTTGAAAGCTATTTCAATTACTTAGCTAACAATGTTGTCGCTCATTCAATACATACATCTTCCCCACGATTTATTGGTCACATGACCTCTGCGCTCCCTAGTTTTGTGGGGCCTCTAGCGAAACTGATGACGGCGATGAATCAAAACGCTGTTAAGATAGAAACCGCTAAAGCCCTAAGCTTCTATGAACGTGAAGCTTTGGCAATGATGCATCGACTGATTTACAACTTTTCTGATAATTTCTACACACAGTATATTCAAAATAGTCAAAGTACATTAGGAATCTTAGTTTCGGGAGGAACAGTAGCAAATATCACAGCCCTCTGGTGTGCCCGGAATGCTTCCTTGGGAGCAAAATATGGCTTTTCTGGTGTAGAAAAAGAAGGTTTAGCCGCAGCTTTAGATTTCTATGGCTACAAAGGATCTGTGATTATTGGCTCAGATTTAATGCATTACTCTTTTGATAAAGCTGCGGACTTTTTAGGCATTGGTACGCATAGTTTAATTAGAGTATCTACTGATTGTAACAATCGAGTTAATATAAAGGAACTGCGCCAAACTGTTGCCGAGTGTCGTGCAAAGAAACTACATATTATTGCGATCGTAGGCATTGCTGGGACAACAGACTCCGGTGGGGTTGATTCCCTTACGGACATCGCAGAGATTGCACAAGATGCTAATGTTCACTTTCATGTAGATGCTGCGTGGGGCGGGCCACTCATTTTTTCTGAACAACATCGCCATAAACTTGCTGGTATTGAACAGGCTGATTCAGTAACTATTGATGGACATAAACAACTTTATTTACCAATGGGAATTGGTATGGTTTTTCTACGCGATCCGCATTTAGCGAAAGCGATCGAAAAACAGGCTAGCTACACTATGCGGGAGGGATCATTCGATTTAGGTAAACGTGCCCTAGAAGGTTCTCGACCTGCTATGGCTTTATTTTTACATGCTGGACTAAATCTAATCGGACTTAAGGGATATGAATTTTTGATTGATGAAGGAATTCGGAAAACTCAATATATGGCAGAGCGTATCCGTGCTATGCCAGAGTTTGAGTTGTTAGCAGAACCGGATATAAATCTTCTAATCTATCGCTACATCCCGGAGTCATTGAGAGGGCTTAGTAGCATAAATCAGTTGAGTGAAACTGACAATCAACTAATCAATCAATGGAATGAGCGTCTTCAGAAAAACCAGCGGCAAGCTGGTCGTACTTTTATCTCACGGACAACGAAAACAACTACTTGCTTTGGCACAGAAATTTCTATTTTGGCCCTGCGTGCGGTGATTGCTAATCCCCTGACTACTGAAGATGATATTGACGCCGTTTTAAACGATCAGATTCACATTGCTAGGGAATAGGGAATGGGGAATGGGGAATGGGGAAGTTTTATTTAAAAATCGAACAGGAGTCATATTCTATTGATTAGAAAAATACTTAGTTTAGAGAGCAGACCTAAATAAAACATGATCGGTTTTTAAATATGACAAATGATTTTAATACCTTAAATTTTCAAGATGCAATAGCCATAATTGGTATGGCAGGACGTTTTCCTGGGGGGGGAAACGTCGATAAGTTTTGGCATAATATACGAGATGGTTTAGAGACTATTTCTTTTTTTACTGATGAAGAACTGGTGTCTGCTGGGATAGACTCTACAGTTTTAAATGACCCCAATTATGTCAAAGCAGGCACTGTCATAGAAGACATAGAATCATTTGACGCAGCATTTTTTGGCTTTACTCCCAGAGAAGCAGAAATTACAGACATCCAACACCGTCTTTTTCTAGAATCTGTTTGGGAAGCTTTAGAAAATGCTGGCTATAATTCAGAAAATTATGCTGGTCAAATTGGTCTTTTCGCTGGTGGAAATATCAGTAGCTATCTATTCTCAAACCTCTATCCAAACCAGGATTTGCTCAAATCTACAGACAGTTTGCAAATTTCTATTGGAAATGATAAAGACCATCTACCTACACAAATCTCTTACAAATTAAACTTTAAAGGGCCAAGTATCAATGTTCAAACTAGCTGTTCTACGTCATTAGTTGCCATTCACTTAGCTTGTCAAAGTTTGCTGAATGGCGAAAGTGATATCGCTCTGGCTGGTGGCGTTTCGATACAAGTGCCACAAAAAGTTGGTTACCAATATCAAGAAGGAGGAATTAATTCTCCTGATGGACATTGCCGCTCCTTTGATGTTAATGCTCAAGGAACTGTTTTCGGTAATGGTTTGGGTGTTGTGGTGTTGAAGCGACTAGAGGATGCGATCGCAGATGGTGATTGTATTCATGCACTAATCAAAGGTTCGGCTATCAATAATGACGGCTCTTTAAAAGTTGGTTATACGGCTCCCAGCGTTGATGGTCAAAGAGAGGTAATTTTAGAGGCGCTTGTCTTAGCTGGAGTTGAACCTGAAACTATCACTTATATTGAGGCACACGGAACCGGAACTTCTTTAGGAGATCCGATTGAAATTGCCGCTCTCACCCAGGCATTTCGTGCTAGCACGAACAAAAAATGCTTCTGTGCCATTGGTTCAGTTAAAACTAATATCGGACATTTAAATACAGCAGCTGGTGTGAGTGGCTTAATTAAAACTGTCCAAGCCTTAAAACATAAACAAATACCGCCCAGTTTGCACTTTGAAGCGCCCAATCCTCAAATAGATTTTGCCAACAGTCCTTTTTACGTCAATACTCAATTATCTGAGTGGAAAACCAACGGGATTCCTCGCCGCGCTGGAGTGAGTTCTTTCGGTATTGGTGGGACAAATGCTCATGTCATCCTGGAAGAAGCTCCAGTTCTTGAACCATCTGGAAATTCTCGCCTCTACCAATTGTTGCTGTTTTCCGCCAAAACCAGCACAGCTTTAGAAAGTATTACAGCTAATGTAGTTGCTCACCTCCAACAACATCCCGATATTACCCTACCGGATGTGGCTTACACCCTACAAGTGGGTCGTCGGGCTTTTGAGCATCGCCGCATAGTGGTTTGCCATGATATAGATGATGCGGTGAAAGTGCTGACCTCCCAAAACCCAGATCGGATTTTTACTAACCACCACAAGCCAAGTCACTGTCCAGTTGTATTCATGTTTTCTGGATTGGGGGCACAATACGTAAATATGGCGCGGGAACTCTATGAGGTTGAGCCGACATTTCGCGAACAAGTGGATATTTGCTCAGAAATTCTCAAACCACATTTAGGGCTTGATCTCCGCCATGTACTCTATCCTAGCGAAGACAAAATCGAAAAAGCTTCGCAGCAACTACAACAAACAGCAATTACCCAACCCGCACTGTTTGTCATTGAGTACGCCCTCGCTAAGTTATGGATGGAATGGGGAGTGCATCCAGAGGCGATGATTGGTCACAGCATTGGAGAATATGTCGCAGCTGCGATCGCAGGTGTGTTCTCTTTAGAAGATGCTTTAACGATTGTGGCAACAAGGGGACAACTAATGCAACAGTTGCCCGCAGAGAGGATGCTGGCGATTTCACCTTCATCTGGTGGTTTTGATTCTGCGATCGGAGAACCCATCTTGAAGGCGTTTGTCCAGGCTGTAAAAACAGTGAAACTCAACCCGCCACGAATTCGCTTTATTTCTAATGTCACTGGCAATTGGATTACAAACGAGGAAGCTACAAATCCCAGTTATTGGGGTCAGCATTTGTGGCAATCTGTGATGTTTTCAGATGGGATATCTCAACTGTTACAACAGATTGAAGGAATTTTCTTAGAAGTTGGGCCAGGACGAAGCTTAAGCACATTAACAACACAGCATTTAGAGTTTGATACAAAACAGCTAGTGCTGACTTCATTACGCCATGCCGAAGAAGAACAATCAGATGTTAGCTTCTTATTGCAGACATTAGGTCAGTTGTGGTTGGCTGGAGTAGAGATAGATTGGTCTGGGTTTTATACTCATGAACAGCGTCATCGTCTGCCTTTGCCGACATATCCCTTTGAACGACAAAAATACTGGATTGAACCCCAAAAACAAGAAATTGATCGCCATCCTACTCCAGTGTTACTGGGCAAAAAACCTGATATAGCCGACTGGTTTTACATTCCTTTTTGGAAACCATCTTTACCCCCAACACCGCTCAAATCTAAAGAATTAGCATCTCAAAAATCGTGTGTTTTGGTATTTATTGATGAGTGTGGCTTGGGTACTAAGCTGGTAAAACAACTGGAACAACAAAAACAAGATGTTATTACCGTAAAAATTGGGGCAAATTTCACAAAAGTAGACGATTGTCAGTATACCCTCAATCCCGATCGCAATCATGATTATAATACTTTAATCAAAGAACTTTTAACACAACAAAAGTTACCGAAAAGCATTATTCATTTGTGGAATGTCACGCCTGTGATTGAGAAAGAATTAGAAATTGAAGAGGTTAAGAAAGCTCAAAAAACAGGATTTTACAGTCTGTTATTTCTTGCCCAAGCTTTGGGACAACAAGAAACATCTTTCGCAGTAAAAATTACAGTTATTTCTAACAACCTCCAGCCAGTTATAGGAAGTGAAATACTGTGTCCAGAAAAAGCAACTTTACTTAGCCCTATTAAAGTAATATCCCAAGAATACTCAAATATAAGTTGTCATAGTATTGATGTGATTCTTCCCTCACTAGGAAGTCGCCAAGAAGAAAAACTTGTAGAAAAATTGCTGACAGAATTATCAACTGTCAATTCTGAGAAAGTGATTGCTTATCGGGGTATGAATCGCTGGGTGCAAAGTTTTGAGCCAGTACGCTTTGAGCAAACTCAGATCGGAACACCACGATTAAAGCAAGGTGGAGTCTATCTGATTACAGGTGGACTTGGAGGTATTGGACTGGTGATGGCAGAATACTTAGCTCAAACTGTACAAGCAAAACTGCTGTTGATTGGTCGTTCAACTTTGCCTAAGCGAGACGACTGGGAACAGTGGTTAGCAACTCACAATGAGACTGATAGTATTAGTCGCAAGATTATCAAAGTGCAAGAACTCGAAGAGTTGGGTGCAGAAGTTTTAGTCGTGAGCGCTGATGTAAGTAACACAGAACAAATGCAAGCAGCGATCGCTCAAGCTCAGTCAAGGTTTGGTCAGCTAAATGGTGTTATTCACGCCGCTGGAATTCTCAAAGACAAGTCTTTTGCAGCTATTGAAAATATCACTCAAATAGATTGTGAACAACAATTTCAGCCGAAAGTACACGGACTCTTAGTATTAAACAAGATTTTGCAAGATAAAGAGCTTGATTTTTGTTTATTACTATCTTCATTATCATCTGTTTTAGGAGGATTAGGATATGTTGCTTACTCGGCGGCGAATATCTTCATGGATGCTTTTGTACACCAACATAATCAGAAGCATTCTGTCTCATGGAGCAGCATAAACTGGGATAGTTGGCAACTGGAAAAGGAAAGTAACCAGAGTACATCTGTGGGTACAAGCTTAACCGAATTTGGGTTTAGTCCCAAAGAAGGTATAGAAGCTTTTCAAAGAATTTTAAACTGTAGTGAATTCAATCATCTAGTTGTTTCAACTGGAGAGCTACAAGCTAGGATTGACCAATGGATTAAGCTTGAATCTTTTCAACAGCAAGCATCTGAGCAACAAACAAATTCATTAGCGCTCCATCCCAGACCCGATTTACAAAACCCATACATTCCTCTCACAAATGAGATTGAGCAAACAATTGCTAAAATTTGGCAAGAAATTTTAGGGATAAAAGATATTGGTCTTTATGATAACTTTTTTGAATTAGGAGGAGATTCACTATTAATCATTCAGGTTCATCATCAACTTGTAAAAACACTGAATAAAAACCTTTCAATTGCTGATTTATTTAAATATTCAACCATCAGTGCGCTGACAAAATATCTCAGTGAGAAAAAAGTTAAAACCGCAAAATTTCAACAAGTTAACGAACGTGCCAGCAAAAAAGAATTGGCTATACAAGAAAAAAGACAATTAATGCAACAAAGGAGGAAGGCAGATGGATAATCATGAAATCGACGATTCCATCAAAGGTATAGCCATCATTGGTCTGGTTGGTCGTTTTCCAGGAGCCAAAAGTGTTAGTGAATTTTGGGATAATTTGTGTAATGGCAAGGAGTCCATTACTTTTTTCAGTGATGAAGAATTAGAAGTTTCAGGCATAGATTCGGCATGGTTGCGCGATCCTAACTATGTCAAAGCTGCTGCTCGTTTGTCTGACATTGAGATGTTTGATGCTCCCTTCTTCGATTTATCACCAAGGGAAGCTGAAATCATGGACCCGCAACACCGTATTCTCCTAGAGTGTGCTTGGGAAGCGCTGGAAAATGCTGGTTATGACCCTAGAGCAGACAAAGAGTTGACTGGTTTTTACGTGGGAAGTAACTTGAGTATGTATATGCTAAATATACTGACTTCCAACCCTGATTTAGTTAAATCGATGGGTTCCTCAATTTTATTTAGCAATGGTCAGGACTATGCCGCAACCAGAGTTTCATATAAGTTGAATCTGAAAGGCCCAAGTCTCAACATCAGCACAGCTTGTTCTACCTCATTGGTGGCTGTTCATTCAGCCTGTCAAGGATTACTAAATTACGAGTGCGATTTGGCTTTGGCAGGTGGTATTTCAATACAGTCATTGGAAAATAAAGGTTATTTCTATCAAGAAGGGGGTATAACTTCTCCTGATGGTCACTGTCGCCCCTTTGATGCTAAAGCTCAGGGAACTATTTTCGGCGATGGCGTGGGTATTGTTGTACTCAAGAGATTAGAAGATGCTTTGGCGGATGGCAACACCATTCATGCAGTGATTAAAGGTTCAGCGATTAATAACGACGGTGCGGCTAAGGTGGGTTACACGGCTCCTAGTGTAGATGGTCAAGCGAAGGTGATTGCCGAGGCTCAGGCGATCGCAGGAGTTACCCCCGAAACAATTAGCTACATTGAGACTCACGGAACTGGTACAGCTTTGGGAGATCCGATTGAAATTAGTGCCCTTAAGGAGGCGTTTGAAACTAGTACAAACCAAAAGGGTTTCTGTGCGATCGCATCGGTAAAGGCTAATGTCGGACACTTAAATATCGCTGCTGGTGTGACTGGTTTAATTAAAACGGTGATGGCGCTCAAGCACAAATTAATTCCTCCCAGCCTACACTTTGAACAACCGAATCCGAAAATAAACTTCGCCGACAGCCCCTTTTACGTGAATAATACGTTATCGGAGTGGAAAACTAACGGAATTCCTCGTCGCGCTGGGGTCAGTTCTTTCGGAGTTGGGGGTACTAATGCCCATGTCATCTTGGAAGAACCCCCAACCCTCCAGCCTTCGGGAAAATCCCGCCCTTGGCAATTGCTGGTGTTGTCAGCCAAGACAACCACAGCTTTAGAAACTACAACAGCTAATCTAGTTGAGCATTTAAAGCAGCATTCTGATATTACTCTTGCTGATGTCGTACATACTTTACAAGTAGGTCGTCGGGCTTTTGACCATCGCTTGATGGTGGTTTGCCAAGACCTCGACGACGCGCTCAAAGCACTGACTACGCTAGATCCGCAACGAGTTTTTACCCACTACCAAAAGCCCTGTAACCGTCCAGTCGTGTTTATGTTTTCTGGACAGGGGACACAGTACGTAAATATGGCGCGGGAACTTTATGAGGTTGAGCCGACATTTCGCGAACAAGTGGATATTTGCTCAGAAATTCTCAAACCACATTTAGGGCTTGATCTCCGCCATGTACTCTATCCTAGCGAAGACAAAACCGAAAAAGCTTCGCAGCAACTACAACAAACAGCAATTACTCAACCGGCACTGTTTGTCATTGAGTATGCACTCGCTAAGTTGTGGATGTCATGGGGAGTGCATCCAGAGGCGATGATTGGTCACAGCATTGGAGAATATGTCGCAGCTGCGATCGCAGGTGTGTTTTCTTTAGAAGATGCTTTAGCGATTGTGGCAACAAGGGGACAACTAATGCAACAGTTGCCCACAGGGAGGATGCTGGCGATTCCACTGCCACAAAAAGATGTGCAATCTATTTTAGACGTGAACGCGTTCTATACTAGGTCTTTACAGATAGCAGCTATTAATAGTCCGTCTTCGTGCGTTGTTTCTGGTACTGTTGAAGCGATCGCCACACTCCAAAACCAATTATCCTCTCAAGGGATTGAATGTCGGCTGTTGCACACATCTCATGCCTTTCATTCTGTGATGATGCAACCCATGTTGGAGGCATTTGTGCAAGCGATGAAAAAAGTCAAACTTCAGCCGCCAGAAATTCCCTTCATTTCCAATGTTACTGGCAGTTGGATTACAGATGAGCAAGCCACAAATCCCAATTACTGGAGTCAGCATTTGCGGCAAACTGTGAGATTCTCGGATGGTATATCTCATCTGTTGCAACAGTTTGAAGGTGTTTTTCTGGAGGTGGGGCCGGGACGAACCTTAAGCACATTTGCAAGACAGCATCTCAAATCTGATGCAAAACAACAGGTGTTGACTTCTTTGCGTCATGCTAAGGAAGAACAATCGGATGTGGGCTTTTTCTTACAAGCATTAGGTCGGGTGTGGTTGGCTGGTGTAGAAATAGATTGGTCAGGATTTTATACTCATGAACGGCGTCATCATCTCCCTTTACCTACTTATCCCTTTGAGCGACAAAGATACTGGATTGATACTAAATCACCATCACTTTCTACAAGTAGTAACTCTGTAAATTTAGATAAAAAACAAGATATTTCTAACTGGTTTTATATACCTTCATGGAAACGTTCTTCACTACCTCCATCTCGCCGAGAATTAGAGAATGAACAATGGCTGTTGTTTGTTGATGAATGTGGCGTGGGTTCCCAATTAGTTAACAAACTGGAACAGAATGGTCAAGATGTCATTGTAGTGAAGCTGGGACAACAGTTTAGTAAACTCAGTGAGAGTATTTATACAATTAATCCGCAAAGTCGAGATGACTATGATGCATTACTCAAAGAGCTGATTGCACTTGGTAAAATTCCCCAAAATATTGCTCATTTATGGAGTTTGAACAATTTTGAAAATCGTCAAACAGGTCAGTATCTAGAATTCAACAGTTTGCTGTTTTTAACCCAAAGTTTTGAGCAGCTAAAAATTAGCAATTCCCTGCAAATATTGGTTGTATCAAACCAGATTCAAGAAGTTAATGGTAATGAAACTCTCGACCCAGAAAAGGCAACTATATTAGGCTTATGTAAGGTTATTCCTCAAGAGTATCCTAATATTGTTTGTCGAAATATAGATTTTGTTTTAAATAAACGCCCAAATGTCTTTACTGAAGAGGGAATAACAGGAGATGATCGCAGTTATATCGTAGACCAAATCATGAGCGAGATTGATGCTTTGTCGCCTGATTTGGTTGTTGCATATCGCAATCGTTACCGCTGGGTTCAAACATTTGAACCAGTACATTTAGAGTCAGCAGTTGTAGAAAAAACTCTGCTGAGAAAAGAAGGTGTTTATCTCTTTCCAGGTGGATTAGAAAGTTTTGGAGTTGTACTTGCAGAATATTTGGCAAAAACCTTACAATCAAAACTCATATTTATTGAAGATTCCAGTTTCCCAGAAAAAGATGAATATTCGCAATGGCTTAAAATTCATCCTCAAGAAGATGAAATGAGTCGCAAAATCCAAAAACTCTTAGCATTAAAGGAATTAGGTACAGAAGTTTTGGTAGTGCGTGCAGAGACAACTAACTATGAACAAATGTATCAAAGCCTTGCACCTGAGAATATTGGTCAAATTCATGGGGTTATCTATTCAAATGGAAAAATACGTGAAAATATATTTTGCTCGATTCCAGAAATTTCTCAGACAGAGCTAGAAAAAATACTTGAGTTTCAACGTCAGCATATTAACATATTAGAACAAGTTTTCGAGAGTAGAAAGTTAGATTTTTGGATCAATTTTTCTTCTTTATCTGCCATATTAGGAGGATTTGGGTTAGCTTTATACTCAGGAGTTAATCAGTTAACAGATACCTTTACTCAAAAACATAACCAAAATAAATCTTTACCTTGGATCACCATAAATTGGGATAAATTGCAACTAAATACCAGCCAAGAGCAAAAAACATTTAGACAGATATCTGAGACAGAATTATCAATTACTGAAACAGAAAGTGTAGAAGTATTTAAACGAATATTCTCTTTAGGAGAAGTAACTCAGTTTGTTGTGTCCACAGTGGATCTTAAAGCGAGATACGAACGCACGTTTAAACTTAACCCTCTACTAAATTCAAAGTCTTCCAATCAAGTAGATTCATCCTCAGATTACTTCAGACATAACCTGAGTAATTCCTATGTTGCTCCAACTAACAAGTTAGAAAAACAAATAGCCGAAGTTTGGCAAGAAGTTCTGGGGATTACACAAGTAGGTATTTACGATAACTTCTATGAGTTAGGGGGAGACTCTCTGATTGCAACTCAACTAGTTTCTCGATTGCGAGCCAAGTTTCCAGTGGAGTTACCACTGCGTGATCTTTTGGTGCAAGCAATGATGCCAGCCAAGCAAGCAGAAATGGTTGAGCAACTTCTTTTGGAGAAAATTGAAGAATTATCTGAAGAAGAAGTAGAAGTTCTTTTGGTTAATGAGTAATGCTCAATTAATAATTACAAATAACTCTTGAAAATGGATAAACAATACTCAAATTTATCACCTGCGAAAAAAGCCCTTCTAGAAAAATGGAAGGGAGGAAAGTTTCAAGCTGATACAATTCCCCAGCGTCAGTTTTCTAACAATATTCCCCTATCTTTCTCTCAACAAAGGCTGTGGTTTATTGACCAACTTTACCACGGGAGTTCTTTCTATAATATTTCCAGTGCCTTCCATTTAAAAGGATTGCTTAATATTACGGCACTGAAGCAGAGTCTTAATGAAATCCTCAAGCGTCATGAAGTTTGGCGCACAACTTTTGCGCTTGTTAATGGACAACCAGTGCAGGAGATAGCACCAGAATTAACTTGGGAATTACCCATTATTAACTTTGAGCATTTATCTGGCAAAAATTGGGAGCCTAATGTTAAAAAACTTGCAATTGAGTCAGCAAAGAAACCATTTAATTTAGCTAAAGGGCCTCTAGTTAGAGCAACTTTACTGCGCTTGGGTGAGGAAGAACACATTTTCCTTTTGACTATGCATCACATTATTACGGATGGATGGTCTATTGGTGTGTTTTTAGGGGAATTGGCAACGCTATATGCAGCGTTTGCTACAAATCAGCATTCTCCCTTACCCAAACTCCCCATTCAGTATGCAGATTTTGCGATTTGGCAGCGCGATCGCTTACAAGGTAAAGTACTAGAAACCCAATTCAATTACTGGAAGCAACAACTGGGTGGCGAACTACCATTACTCCAGTTACCTACAGATAATCCGCGTCCTGCTGTTGCCACTTTTACTGGTGCAAAGCAATACTTTACGTTCTCTAAAACCTTAACAGATGCACTTAACCAATTAAGCCAGCGTGAAGATGTCACTTTATTTATGACTTTGTTGGCAGCATTTAATACATTACTATATTGTTATACAGATCAAGAAGATATCCTAGTTGGTTCGCCAATTGCGAACCGTAACCGAGCCGAATTAGAAGGAATGCTGGGTTTATTTGTCAATACTTTGGTGTTGCGTAATAATCTCAGTGGTAATCCTCGCTTTTGCGAACTTCTACATCGAGTTCGTGAGGTGACTCTCGACGCTTATGCACATCAAGATTTGCCTTTTGAGAAGCTCGTAGAACAATTGCAACCAGAGCGAGACTTAAGCCGGAATCCACTTTATGAAGTTATGTTTGTCCTGCAAAATACACCAACATCTATGCAGGAAGTTTCTGGTTTAACCTTGCGTCCTTTGCAGTTGGATAACGGTACAGCTCAGTTGGATATTTTCCTATCCATGTCGGAATCTCAACACGGTTTAACAGGGTTTTTGGAGTACAACACGGACATTTTTGAGGATGCAACAATTACCCGATTCATCAGTAATTTTCAAACTTTATTAGAAAGTATTGTTGTAAATCAAGAGCAGCACATCTCACAATTATCACTACTAACTGCTAAAGAGCGAGAGCAACTATTTGAATGGAATAAGACTGAGGCAAATTATCCACAAAATGCCTCTCTACATCAATTATTTGAGCAGCAAGTCGAGCGATCTCCTGATAAATTAGCATTAATTAATCAAACCCAAGAACTGACTTATTCCCAACTTAACCAGAGAGTTAATCAGCTTACCCATTATTTACAAAAACAGGGTGTGGGAGAAGAAACTCTTGTTGGTATTTGCCTCGAACGTTCAGTAGAAATGGTTGTGGGGATTCTGGCTATTCTCAAAGCTGGTGGTGCTTACATTCCTCTCGATCCTAATTATCCAGTAGAACGCCTTGGATTCATGCTGTCTGATTCTCAGGTATCGGTGTTAATCACTCAACAAGAGATATTAGAAAAACTGCCTGTATCTTCAGCTAAAATTGTTTGCCTAGACATCCACAAAGACGAAATTATTCAAGAAAGTCAGGAAAATCCTGTCAACACCTCAAAAGCTGATCATCTCGCCTATATTATCTACACTTCTGGTTCTACAGGCACTCCTAAAGGTGTTCTTGGTACTCATCGCGGTACAGTCAATGGTTTGCACTGGCTGTGGAAAACTTATCCCTTTACAAAAGAGGAAGTTTGTTGTCAAAAAACAGCTATTAGTTTTGTAGATTCAGTATGGGAGATTTTTGCACCATTACTTCAGGGAATTCCCACTGCAATTATTCCTGATGCAATTGTGCTAGATCCACAATTATTTATAGAAACTCTGGCAAATTACAAAGTGACGCGGATAGTACTTGTTCCTTCACTACTGCGCTTATTTTTTAATAGCTATAGTCATCTGATCAAAAACTTATCACATCTAAAACTTTGGATAACTAGTGGCGAAGCACTATCTATTGATTTAGCTCAAACTTTCCGAAAACTAATGCCATCGGCAAAACTAATCAACCTTTATGGATCATCGGAAGTTTCTGCGAATGTCACTTACTACGACACTAGTTTGCTGACAGATAAATCAACTAGTGTTCCCATTGGTCGCCCTGTTGATAATACTCAAATATATGTATTGAATGGTCATTTACAACCAACTCCTATAGGAGTGATTGGCGAACTTTATGTTGGTGGTGATGGATTAGCAAGGGGATATTTAAATCGTCTGGAATTAACTCAGGAACGCTTTATTAATAATCCCTTTGTTCCAGAAACTAAACTTTACAAAACTGGTGATTTAGCGCGTTATCTTAACGATGGCAATCTTGAGTATTTGGGTCGCCGTGATGACCAGGTAAAAATTCGTGGCTTTCGGGTAGAACTGGGGGAAATTGTTGCAGCGATCGCACAACATCCAGATGTGCGAGAATCTGTTGTTATTAACCAAGATCAGGCTCAAGACTCAAGTCGTCTGATTGCATATATAGTGACAGATAAGCAAGACATAGCGACAGAAATGTTGCTCAAATTGCAACAAAATCTGCCAAATTATATGATTCCATCTGCTTTCGTAGTATTGGATGCAATACCCCTAACACCTAATGGGAAAGTAGATAAACAAGCTCTGAGTGCGTCTACCCTTGCAACCGACCAGGTTATTCGACAAAACGCTACTCAATCCTTTGTTGCTCCCCGGAATTTTACAGAATTAGGCTTGGTGAAGATTTGGGAAAATCTTCTAAATACTAAGCCAATTGGGGTAACAGATAACTTTTTTGATGTGGGTGGTCACTCATTTTTAGCAGTTCGCTTAATGGCTCAAATTTACGATCGATTTGGGCACAATCTTCCCCTGTCTAATCTTTTTGAAAACCCAACTATTGAAAAACTAGCAACTATTGTCAGTCAGCCATTCCGTGATAGCTCCAGTTCTCCTCTAGTAGCAATTCAGTCTTCTGGTTCTAGGATGCCTTTCTTCTGTATACATGGTGCTGGTGGAGGTATTCGTAACTATTTCAACTTGTCTAGAAGAATGGGTGAAGACTATCCATTTTATGCTTTAGAACATATCCCTGACCAAGAAGAACCTGAAATAATTTCAGTGGAGAAAACAGCAGCTCGCTATATCCAGGAAATTCGTCAGCGACAACCAAATGGCCCTTATCTTTTAGGTGGTTTTTGTTACGGTGGTGTCATTGCTTTTGAAATGGCACAACAATTGCAAAGGCAAGGTCAAATCGTAGGTTTATTAGTTGTCATCGACGCCATATTACCTGAAACTACCATTAAACCAGGAGAAGATGATGATGCCAAATTCTTACTCCGCATGGCAGAATCGATTAAAACTAACAATAGTATAGACTTTTCAGTTCCTTTTGAAGAACTGCAAAATTTATCACTAGATGAGCAATTTCACTTGATAAATAAAAAAACAAACTTTATTTTTAGTGACACAGAGATTAAGGATTTTCTCCGTTATTACAAACTTTTCAAAGTTCATGTCCAAGCGATGCGAGATTATGTCCCACAAGTTTATCCTGATCAAATGAATCTCTTTCGAGCGAATGAGGCAATTATTCATGACTTTCAAAGTCCAGAATTTCATACTGATGACCCTTTACTAGGTTGGGGCAAATATTCCAGCCAATCTATACAGGTCATTGAACTTCCAGGGGATCATTTCTCAATGTTCGTTGAACCTCATATTCAGGAATTAGCAAATCAGTTAAGAATTTGTATTGATGGTGCTCACTCTGATATTAAAGAACGCGAGTAAAAAAGACCGATGAAACTACCCCCAGGGCCGCAAACCCCCACTTGGCTGCTAAATCAGCAATTTCAAGCTGACCCTTTTGGCTATATGGATGCTATTAGCCAACGCTATGGTGACTTAGTTACCTTAATGTCTGATTCTAACCCAATAGTGTATGTCAGCAATCCCTCGGCGATCAAGCAGATTTTTACCAACACCAAAGAAATTACAGCTAGGGGTGAATTAAACCAAAATTTTGCTTTTATGACAGGAAAGCAAGGAGTACTTCAACTCGATGGTTTACGTCACAAACATCGGCGCAAACTTTTAATGCCTGCTTTTCATGGTGCGCGGATGCAAGCTTGTGGACAACGTATCTGTGAACTCACAGAAAAAATCATGAGTCAACAGGCGATGCCTGCGGCGGGCTATGCCTACGCAAAACCTTTCATTGCCTACCCTACTATCGAAGATATCACTCTGCGGGTGGGTATAGAAGTTGTCTTGGGTTTAAATGAAGGCGATCGCTATGAGAAAATTAAGCATCTATTTGCTTGTGCCAACAAACAAGCCCAATCTCTTCTATTTAAACTCACGACAAAACTCCCCTTTGGGCAACGGGATTTAGGTCGCTGGAGTCCGTGGGGATACCGTCTTCACCTCCGACGAGAACTTTTTCAAATGCTGTACGCCCAAGTCCAAGAACGCCGTCAGCAGGCAGATCGCTCTCGCACTGATATCCTCTCTGACCTGTTATTTGCTCATGATGAAACAGGCGAACTACTAAGCGACGAAGAGGTGCGTGATCTCCTATTGTCACCCATATTCGCATCTGGTGATGCTTCAGCAACTGCGATCGCTTGGTCATTATACTGGGTTCATAGTTTACCTATTGTTCACGAACGATTGCTTCAAGAACTCGATAGCCTGGGTAATTCTCCAGATCCAATGAGTATTGCGGCATTGCCTTATCTCAGTGCTGTGTGTAATGAAGCTTTGCGAATTTACCCGACTCAGTTATTCACATTTCCCAGGTTGGTAGAATCACCAGTTGAAGTGATGGGTTATGAATTGAGTCCAGGAACAATACTCATTGGTAATATTTATTCAACCCATCAACGTGAAGATTTATATCCACAACCAAAGCAATTTCAGCCAGAGCGATTTCTAGAAAAACAATTTTCGAGCTACGAATTTCTCCCATTCGGTGGCGGCGCTCGTAATTGTATTGGTGGAGCTTTTGCTTTGTTTGAAATGAAGCTTATACTAGCAACGATTCTTTCACATTATCAATTAGCACTAGTTAATAAACGACCAGAGAAACCAAAATTTGAAGGTCTAATTTGTTATCCATCTAGTGGCGTGAAAATGCTTATACATAGTCGGCGTCAAACACAGTCGCAGCCGTTGGTTGTTAGTTCAATTTAACAGCTATCGATTATTAAACAATTACCAATAAAAAATCCTAATGAAACTACCTGAAGGGCCAAAAACTTCTACCCGGTTGCTGAGTCGTCAATTTAAGACCGATCCCCTCAGCTTATTGGATGCTATGGGCGATCGCTATGGTGACATTTTCACTGTTATGGCTGATTCTACACCGATAGTATACGTCAGTAACCCACAAGGAATAAAGCAGATTTTTACGAGTACCAAAGAAATTACAGCTTCTGGTAAATTGAACCAAGGTAGCGCTTTATTACTGGGAAACAACGGATTACTCATGCTTGATGGCTTGCGCCACAAACATCGACGGCAGTTGTTGATGCCTCCCCTGCATGGAACTAGGGTAAAATCATACGGGCAGCGTATCTGTCAAGTTACAGAGAAAGTTATGAACGATCTGGCGATGCCTGGGTTGGGCTACGCCTACGGTAAATCTTTTTATGCCTACCCGACCGTGCAAAAGATTACCTTAGAGGTGATATTGCAAGCTTTATTTGGTTTACATGAGGGAGAGCGTTATGAACAATTTAGGCAACTCCTTTCTAATTTATTAAGTTTCGCCCGGTCTCGTTGGTTGAGGTTATCTTTGTCCTATCCCTTTTTCAGACGAGATTTAGGTCGGTGGAGTCCGTGGGGATATTGGCTTGATTTGCAGCGACAATTTGATAAACTACTCTACACCGAAATTGCAGAACGGCGAGCAAAAGCAGACCCCACACGCAGCGATGTACTTTCTGAACTATTATTTGCTCACGATGAAACTGGTCAACCAATGTCCAATGAGGATATCCGGGGCATCTTCCCATCATTGCTATTGGGTGGTCAAGATGCTTCCGCTACTGCCATAACTTGGGCATTATACTGGATTCACCGTTTGCCTGCGGTTCGGGAACGATTGCTAGAAGAACTCAGTACCCTTGGGGAATCTCCAGATCCAATGAGGATTGTTGCACTACCCTACCTCAGTGCTGTTTGTAATGAATCGCTACGCATTTATCCGACTCAGGTAGTCACATTTCCCCGACTAGTAGAATCACCAATTCAGGTAATGGACTACGAATTGAGTCCAGGGACAATAGTGATAGGCTGTATTTATCTAACACATCAGCGTGAGGATTTATACTCACAGCCAAAGAAATTCCAGCCAGAACGCTTTTTGGAGCGACAATACTCTCCCTACGAATTTTTACCATTTGGTGGTGGTGCTCGTCGCTGTCCGGGCGAGGTATTAGCACTTTTTGAAATGAAGCTAGTCTTAGCAACCATGCTCCGGCGCTATCAACTGGCACTAGCGGATGAAAAAAAAGTAGAAAAACCCAAGGCTAGAGGTGTTAACTATCCGCCTGCTAGCGGCTTGAAAATGTTGATGCTCGAAGTAAATCCACCTCCAGAGCGATCGCAAGAGCTTGTTACTAATTTTACTTAAATATGCAGCTAACTCATCAATATGCAAACCCAAAAAACCGATCAACTTCCCCTAACAGATTGTCGTTTTTGCTCACTGGTTTCTAAAGCTAACGGAGAAGATCCAATTGGTACAGCAGGGACTTGCGACCATTGGCTAATTATGGAACTTCCACAACCTTGGCCGCAAAACATCTTTCAGGAAAATCCGAGAATAAAGCCACTGTTGGGTCTATTCCACGAGTTAGCAGTCAAGCATGGAGTCGAACTGCGACCAATGTTAATTGCTCCTGACCGCGAGTACTCCCATCCTGGCTTCACCCGCTTAATATACTACTATCGTTCAACCGAGATGTTTTCTCAGTTTGAAAAGCAAGAGTTTGTTGTCCCAGAAGAGAAAGCAACTGCTTTGGTAACGGCAATACTCCAGCAGTTGATGCAACAGCCTAACGATTTATCAAAGTTTCAGCAGTATCAACAACAAACTAATCACATCCGCGAACTCATGGTTTGCACCCATGCTCAAGTTGACCTTGCCTGCGGCAGATTTGGCACTCCTATATATCGTCGGTTACGCAAAGAATATGCTCCTGCTTCCAATGGAGAGTTAAGAGTGTGGCAAACAACCCACTTTGGCGGTCATCAATTTGCTCCAACTCTAGCCGATTTTCCCCAAGGATGTTTATGGGGGCATTTAGAACCAGAAATGCTCGATTTACTAGTATTGCGAGATGGTTCAGTCTCTGGGTTGCGTAAGTTTTACCGAGGATGTGTTGGTTTAAGCAAATTTGAGCAAATAGTTGAATGCGAAATTTGGATGCAGTTGGGTTGGACTTGGCTTAACTATTTGAAAGCTGGTGAAGTACTGGCAAAAGAGGAAATTAATGAAGAACAGGATGTTAACTGGGCTGATGTACGCATTAATTTCGCGGCTTCAGATGGCAGTGTATCAGGTGCTTATGAAGCGAGAGTTGAAGTCAATGGTGAGGTCATGAGTACATTGAATTCAGAGAAAGAAATGGAGTTAAAAGCAGTAAAGCAGTATCGCGTTAGTCGTTTAGTCAAAGTTTGTCCGGGATAGCCGCCTGCCTGCAAAATCATTAGTACCCATGACCAATGACTAATTATTCTTTGATGATAAATAAACAAGAGGGGAAAAGGTTAAAGGGAAAAGGGATGAACAGGTCGCGCCACTTGCGGGCGAGGTTTTTACCTTCCTTATAAAATTTGGATTATTTCGCGCCACTTGCGGGCGAGGTTTTTACCTTTTCTCCTTCCCTTTCCCCTTCTTCATAAAACCATCAGGTTAAGCAGTAAGATATTAAAATATTTATATAAAAAAGTATTTAACATCTATCAAAAGTAATAGATTATTCCAGGATAGCCATAGCCAATAACGATTAGATATATTCATAAGTATTATCTATAATTACTGGATTGCTAAATACAATAATTCCTATTAAAGTAAGAAAAAATAATTGAAAATGACTTTCAATATCTTAATTAAGAGGACTTAGGTTACTGATTAAGTGGTTGTGTTGCAAAAATTTGCGAAGGAAAAAATCTATATAAATCAGAACCAGTTACGAGCTATTCCAAAAAATTGAGCAACAAATTTCACTTTAACGCTAATGTCTGTTTTTTCAACTCCCTTAACTTGTCTTTTGCGTGTCTTTTACGAATGATATTCATCGTTTTTATATCCCCTCAGAGTTTGCCTCGCAGTGTTGAATGTTGAATTAGACAAATGACATTCCACCTTTAAGAAATCGATTGATAAATTGATACTCTGTATTTCAAATACTCTCAGAGCATTGCCTATTTTTACAACACAATCAAAGATCATAAGCTACGTTTTCTTCTGAGTTTATTTCAAACAATCACAATCGAATTGCTCCGATTTGCAACTATTTCCATTTAATCCAATGAAATTAAAAATTTTGGGACTACAGCTATGATCAATAAAATCGAATCAATAGGAACCACCAGCACTGGCAAGATAATTTATAGTAGTGACGATTGCCAAGATATTCTTAGTCTTCCAGTGACGAAAATTATAGATGTATTCAAACCATCTGGGGTTATTATTTTTCGTGGATTTGGAGTCACACATGAGCAAATGAAAGCGTTTGCAGCACTATTCAGTTCTAAGTTCGTTCAAGATTATACAAGGCCCCAAGTTGATTCGGATAAATTTATCCATTTTGTAGATGCAGGAATGGAGAATTGTGTTCCTCATAGCGAACATGCATATTCTCCTTTTCGTCCTGATGCTGTTTGGTTCTGCTGTGCTTTTCCAGCAGCACAGGGTGGTGAAACTACATTCTGTGATGGGATTCGAGTGTGGGAAGAACTGAGTGAAGAAACGAGACAGTTATTTATTTCCAAAAAATTAAAGTTTTATTATGAAGATATTCCTGCTGTTGTATTAAAGAGATTTACTAGCACAGATGCAGCTAGCACAGATGATGTTAAGCGAATGCTCGACGGTCTTGAGGGTGTGAAATACGAGATTAAAGAAGATGAGTCCGCCTCGATGGAATATGTTAGTTCATCTGTAGTAAAAACCAAATATGGTAATCAGGATGCGTTTGCTAACAGCGTCTTGGCATTGCACGCAATCACGGAAAAAGTGGCTTTTGAAGATGGTTCAATTGTTCCCGATGAAGTTATTGAAGAAATCGAGAAAACTACAGACAGATTAATGGGGCATATATCCTGGCAAGCTGGTGATTTGGCAATGATTGATAATTCAAGATTCATGCATGGTCGCAGAGAATTTAATGATCAGCGACGGCAGATTTTTAGTACTCTCAGTAACCTGAAGTTTTGATGCAGCAAATAACAGGCTTATGAGGTGGTTTGGAGTTTTGCACTGCTAACTAGTCTAAACTCATAGGGAGAATAAATATTATTAATTCTCCAATATCTACCAGTTATGACCATCACCTTGACGCAGAAAGAAAATCGGGAACTGTGGGCGGAAGCTAATCACAACAGTTTAGAACAAGCACAAGCAGAGCCATTTGAAATCCTCTGTGAACTACCCAAGCGACTCGGTAAAGGCTATGTGCGGCATATTGAGGTGCATCCTGATCTCTGGCTTTCGATTTTGGACTATGAATATCACAATGATGTCTTGTATAAAATTCCTGAATGGGATCACCCACTGCAATTTTGCGTCCTACTTTCAGGCAGGATCGTAGACGAATACGGAGGACAGTTAGGGGAAGGATATACGTGCATTTCTGGTAGCGGTGTTCAACGCCAAATCACTCTGGAGTTCCCCAAAACTCGATATCTAGGCGTTGACATCCATTTATCTGCTGACTTGCTGGCAACCTTTTTCCCCGATGAAGCAGGAGAAATTCCCCACCAGTTACATTTTTTGAAAAAGGGTAATGATTACCAGACTTTGCTTTACCCGGAAACGACAACTGCTATTCAGGGTATCGCACAACAAATTATCAACTGTCCTTACCAGAGAATCACGAAGCAGATGTATTTACAAACGAAAGTGTTGGAACTGATGACATTGCAGTTAGCTCCCATATTATCTGCTCAGGATGGATTACAACCATCGCCGCGACTGAAGGCAGAAACCATCGCTCGGATTCATTTAGCTAGGGAAATTTTATTGGCACGTTTGGAGAATCCGCCATCATTGCTGGAGTTGGCGCAAATTGTTGGGGTGAGCGATCGCACTCTGCAACGTGGTTTTCAGGAACTCTTTGGTACAACAGCATTTAGCTACCTGACAAAGAAACGAATGGAATGGGCAGAACAGTTATTGCGTCAAGGAAACATGACTATTGCTGAGGTTGGTAACAAAATCGGCTACTCTCATCTGGGACACTTTGCATCGGCTTTCAAGCGCAGGTTTGGAATTACGCCGAGTCAAAGTTTAATTGGTAAAAAGTCGTTTTCGGGATAGTGATGCGGTTTTTGGGTAGACTTAGTTGCTAATAATTCTCTATACTCAGCTTCATTGAATTAGAAACTATTTGCAATAATCCAGTTTCAGTTGGAAATTCTGGATGAACTTGACTCTAGAACTCTTCTTCAACAACAAGGAGAAAACTAATTTTTGTCTTCCCTGTGGAAGTGAAGATGATGAAAGAGTCATTACTGCAAAGCGGATTAATTCAGTAAAGTTCCGCAAGAAGCTGGTGTATCAGGAGTTGTGATGAAGCGTTCGTGTTTGTCTGGTAGTGTGCGAGTGTGGTTTTTACTGTGTCTATCGGGATGTTTGAGTGCTATTGCTATTAGCCCAGGATGGGCAGAAGTTAAATCAGGGAATCAGAACCAGGAAGTCCAAAGTCAGGACAATTTCAAACCTCTGCTAACTCGAAAAATTCGGCAATTGAGTGAGGTTGAGCGTCCCAGCACTAGCGCAATCATGTTAGTACAGTCGCCAGTACCAGAAGCAGCACCCGTCTCAGAAGTTGTGCAGGTTACTGGGGTGAAAGCTAATCCCACAGAAAAAGGTGTGGAGGTGATTTTACAGACGGCTCAAGGAGAACAACTGCAAATCACCAATCGCAGTACTGATAATAACTTTATTGCTGATGTTCCGAATGCACAATTGCGTTTACCCAATGGCGATGCGTTTAAATTCAGTTCGCAAAAACCAGTTGAGGGAATTACTGAGATAACGGTTACAAATCTGGATGCCAATACTATCCGAGTTACAGTAACAGGTGCGGCGGGTGTACCTGTTGTGGAGTTGTTTGATAATCCAGAGGAAGGTTTAATTTTTTCTGTTGCGGGTGCAGTAGCTTCCACACCATCACCACAGCCACAGCCGCAAGCAGAAGAACCTGAGAGTGAAACCCAGCCAGAACAACCATTAACTCAAGAGAATCAGCCGATTGAATTGGTGGTAACAGGTGAACAAGATGGGTATCGCGTCAGAGAAGGTTCAACTGCAACTAAGACTGATACACCTTTGCGTGATATTCCGGGTTCGATTCAAGTAATTCCTCGAGAGCTATTAGAAGACCAGAACACAACGCGAATACAAGATGCGTTACAGAATGTTAGTGGTGTAAACAAAGACGGCAATTACGGTAGTTCAGATTCGGGGGGGTACTTCATTCGTGGGTTTGATCAGTCAGGAAACTTCCGTAATGGATTTTCCGATAATGACTTCTACTCTTCAGTAGATACAGCCAATATCGAGCGCATTGAAGTTCTCAAGGGGCCAGCTTCCGTCCTATATGGTCAGGCTGAACCGGGAGGAATTATTAATGTGGTCACAAAACAACCCCTCAGCACCCCCTTCGCTTCAGTTGACCTCAGTGTAGGCAGTTATTCGTTCTATCGCCCCAGTATTGATTTATCTGGGCCACTCACTGACGATGGTTCGGTACTATATCGACTGAATATAGCTTATCAAAATGCCGGCAGTTTTCGAGATTTTAACTTTACAGAACGTGTATTTATTGCCCCTGTTATTACCTGGAATATTAGCGATCGCACTTCATTAACTTTTGACTTTGAATACCTCAACAACAATTATCGCTTTGATCGCGGACTTCCTTCCATAGGAAATAGACCTGCTCCCGTACCCATCGATCGCTTTATCGGCTATCCTATTGACGGAGATACATATGGTGATGATAGTTTTCGGGCTGGCTACAGGTTTGAACATAAATTCAGCGAAGATTGGCAGCTGCGTAATGCTTTTTCCTTTGTATCTGCCAATATAGGAGGCATTGCTGCTTTTAGTGGACGTGAACTGATTGATGAGCGATTCAGTCCAATATTTATAAGTCGTGATGAATTCTTGCGGGAAACCTTTACACTGCAAACAGAACTAGTAGGAAAGTTCAATACAGGATCGGTTGTCCATCGACCTTTACTTGGGGTGGAGTTAAGACGAAATATATGGACTTATACTTCGTTCGATGTGGCAGAACCGACACCTCCTCTCGACATTTTTGATCCTAACTATGACGTTGCACTCCCTGCCATACCTGATGAATCAACCTTTGGCTATACCACTCGTAGAGATACTTTAGGAATTTACTTCCAAGATCAAATTACTTTTGCAGACAATCTGAAGGTCTTGCTGGGCGGGCGCTTTGATGCCTTCCACAGAAGAGAAGACTTTGGAACACCTGATGAAGAATCCCTCAGTGCTTTTAGCCCTCGTGTCGGTGTTGTCTATCAACCCATAGAGGCAATTTCTCTCTACGCCAGCTATACCGAATCATTTCAACCTGATCGATTTCTCGGTCGTGGTGCAACAGGTACTCCCTTCAAGCCAACAAGAGGCACGCAATATGAAGTTGGTATTAAGGCAGACATCACAGAAGGAATTTCAGCAACATTAGCAGCTTACCAAATCACTAAGTCTAATGTAATCACAAGCGACCCTGTAGATCCTGATATTTCTATTCAGGTGGGGGAACAGAGAAGTAGAGGAATTGAGTTAGATGTTGCAGGTGAAATTCTTCCAGGTTGGAAAATCATCACATCTTATGCCTACACAGATGCGATTATCTCAAAGGACAATACAATTCCCGTTGGCAATCGCATCTATAACGTTCCTGAACACGCGGCTAGTATTTGGACAACTTACGAAATTCAAGAAGGTAGTTTAGAAGGTTTAGGGTTTGGATTAGGACTGTACTATGTGGGCGATCGCTTTGCTGATAACGAAAACACATCAACTATGGAGAGTTATTTCCGAACTGATTCTGCACTTTATTACAAGCGGGATAACTGGAGGCTGGGGCTTAATTTCAGGAATCTTTTCAACGAAACTTATTATGAGACTTCTCAAAGTAGAAACATCATTTATCCTGGCGCACCTTTTACTGTGATCGGTTCATTTTCTATCCAGTTCTGAGTTTAATCAATAAAACACCATTCATCATGTTTCTTAAAATTCGCCGCCAGATGAGACTGACTCTGCATAAATACATTGGCTTGGTTATTGTCACAGTTCTCTTAATTACGGCTTGTCAAAGTGGTGTTCCCAACAGCCCCAATTTAGAGAATGTGCGATCGCTATCCACTGATTGTCGAGTCGTTGAACATGCTGGCGGTGAAACTACTATTTGTGGTAAACCCCAGAAAGTAGTTGCACTAGAACCAAAGTTACTCAGTATGATGTTGGCTCTTGATTTCCAGCCCTCTGGCTATGCCGATGCAGGTTTGTTTAATCTGCGCCAATTCAACAATCCCAGTAAACAAATACCTTACTTAGGTAATTTTGTCACAAGTCAGCCGATTAATTTAGGCGATCGCAGCAATCCCTCTCTGGAAACTCTGACTTTACTCAAACCAGATTTGATTCTGGGGATGAAATGGCAGGAAAATAAGCTATTGTCTGCTATTGCTCCGACTGTGCTAATAGACGACACAGAGGAAACTTGGCAAGACAATATTAGAATTTTGGCTAAAGCACTCCATCGTGAAGACAATGTACAACAAGTCATTGCCTCACATAAACAACATCTGGCTGAAGTTCGCACTAAATTAGCTCCGCTTGTCAACACCCACCCGCGAGTGCTGAATATAGCTTGCAACCAATCAATGGACTACATTGAAATTAGATACAGTGGGGATTCAGTTCAACTCCTTGAAGAAATTGGATTTCAATCTGTGTTACTTGAAGATGTGGAACGGAAACCAGGAGTACGACCCAAAGTAACTATTGAAACCTTATCTCAACTCAATGCAGATATTATCATTGTCCATACTTGGATTGATCATTGGGATGGACACTCTACTTATAACGTTCCGCTAGAAGCACTCAAAGAAAAATGGGCTAAAAATCCCCTGTTGCACGATTCACGAGCATGGAAAGAAGGTCGAGTTTACTTTGTTGATTATCATGCATGGGGTGGTGTCATTGGCGGGTCTATAGCCGATTCTCTCATGTTAGAGCAGTTGCCCACACTTTTACTTTCACCTATGCAAGGTAATTCCAAACCAATATTCCACACTGATATCAGTTTAATAAATTTGTTTGGCGGAAATTACTCTGACAATGCTTCTTCTCAGTTGGGTGTAATACCAAGGGAACAATTCTCTGTGGGGGAAGCAATCTCATGGGAATTTTGATAAAAAAGCAAGTGCCAGCAAGAATAGCTATTCGGAATTTTGTTGGTTTATTTTTTATTAGCCTATTAGGTTTTTTTCTCATCTCAGCTTGTAGTAATCATATCAACCCAAAAGCGACAAACTCAACTTTGAGACAGATAGCTGGAGAGTGTCGAGTGATTAAACATACAATGGGAGAAAGTTGTATTCCAGTTGACCCCAAACGGATTATTTCTGTAGACCAATTTAACTCTAGTAATATTCTAGCTTTAGGTATAAAACCTGTTGGAATAGTTGGAGCTAAAGAATATCTGGATGCTCCATATCTGAAAAATAGGATTCAAGGAATTGAAACTATTTACACCGTCAATGGAGAGTTTAGTTTAGAAAAGGTTTTATTACTCAAACCTGATCTAATTATTGGTCTGTCATCTAGACAGTCAATTTATAAGCAGTTGTCTTATATAGCCCCAACTGTTTTGATACCTTGGTCAGAGATTTCATACGATTGGAAGGAAAATTTTAAAAATGTTGCAAAACTTTTGGGCAAGTTAGAAACTTTCAATCAATTGATGAAAGATTATGAAAACCGCGTTCAGAAGCTTAGACAAATATTAATTAATTCCCAAAATAATGGTGAAAAGGATAAAGAACAGCTAATCCGAGCATCTTATGCATCCATATATTATGGAAATTTTACTCTTTCTCTTGATGGCTCTTTCCCAGGAACAGTCTTAAAAGATGTTGGATTGCAACCTCCATCATCAGAAACCCCTGGCTCTTTATCTCTACCTATTTCTGAAGAATATCTGCCAAAAATTGATATTGATGTTCTCTTTGTGGGAACCACTGATGACAATAATTTATCTAAACTTGAGCAGCTTCAACAAAAACCGATTTGGTCTAATGTCAAAGCAATTCAACAGAATCGAGTATATTTAACTAAAGCTTCAGTTTGGTGGGGGTACAACGTTTTGGCAGCCCATGCAGTGATTGATGACTTATTTAAATACCTCGTCAACAAACCCTAAACCCATTTTGGCTGACTCACAATGACATCTTCCTTAACTTCTAAAAACCATCCTCTTCTACGTTTATTACACTACGCCAAAAACTACCGTCCTCAAGTATGGACTGCTGTAATCTTTACCATTATCAATAAAATATTAGACCTAGCACCATCATATTTAATAGGTGTCGCCGTAGATACAGTGGTGCAAAAAGAGAACTCTATCATTGCCAAAGTTGGGATTACTAACATCACTGGACAACTGGCAATCCTATCATTATTAACTTTACTCATTTGGACTTTTGAATCAATATCTGAATTTATTTATGATCGCCTGTGGCGTAACCTCGCTCAAACTATGCAGCATGAGTTACGTATTGATGCCTATAGCCATTTGCAAGAACTAGAACTGAGTTACTTTGAAGAACGCTCTACAGGCACACTTTTGTCAATATTAAATGATGATATCAATCAATTAGAAAGATTTCTTGATTCTGGTGCGGCTAGTATTCTGCAATTTATTACCACTATTTTAGCTGTAGGCGGTTCATTTCTTCTCATTGCCCCTAATGTAGCTCCTTTTGCAATCATACCCACACCCTTCATTTTCTGGGGTTCTTTAGTATTTCAAAAACGACTCGCACCCCGTTATGCAGATGTGCGTGATAAAGCTGGATTTATTAATAGTCGTTTAGCTAATAACCTCTCAGGGATTGCTACAATTAAAAGCTTTACTGCTGAAAGCTACGAGAGAGATCGTGTCTTATCTGAAAGTGAAGCCTATCGTCGTAGTAACCGTCAAGCGATCGCACTTAGTGCTGCTTTTTATCCAGCAATTCGATTAGTGGTTGTAATCGGTTTCATCGCCACGTTGTTTTTTGGTGGGCTTGCTGTGGCGAATAATCAGTTAACTGTGGGAACTTACGGTTTCATGGTGTTTATTGTTCAGCGATTACTCTGGCCGTTTGCCAGTTTGAGTAACATCATGGATCAGTATCAACGGGCAATGGCTTCTACCCGAAGAGTTATGGGATTGTTAGATACTCCCATTGCTATTCCCACAGGGAAGCATCCTTTACCGTTAAAAACAGTACGCGGTGAAGTGCATCTTGACAATATCACCTTTGCATACAATGGTCGCACCAATGTACTCAAAGATTTATCACTGCATCTTTTACCAGGTGCAAATATTGGCATTGTTGGTGCAACTGGTTCTGGTAAAAGTACCCTAGTCAAATTACTGCTACGCTTTTACGAAATCCAAGGCGGACAAATTCTGGTTGATGGTATTGATATTCGGGAATTGCAACTAGGGGAACTGCGACGCTGTATCGGTTGGGTGAGTCAGGATGTGTTTTTATTTCACGGTACGGTAGGGGAAAATATTGCTTATGGCAGTTTTGATGCTACTGAGTCAGAAATTATTCATGCTGCTAAGTTAGGGCAAGCACATGAATTCATCATGCAACTACCCCTCCAGTACGATACTATCGTTGGCGAAAGAGGTCAGAAACTTTCTGGTGGTCAAAGACAACGAATTGCGATCGCGCGTGCTATTGTCAAAGACCCACCAATTTTGATTTTGGATGAAGCTACCTCTGCGGTAGATAATGAAACCGAAGCAGCTATTCAAAAGTCATTGGCGATGATTACTCAAAATCGGACTACAATTGCGATCGCTCACCGTCTTTCTACAATTCGCCACAGTCATTGTATTTATGTGATGGATCGTGGTCAAATTGTTGAGCAGGGTAAACACGAGGAGTTACTGGCGATGGATGGAATTTACGCCAGTCTGTGGCGCGTACAGTCTGGGATTTAACCCTTTTCCATCACTCTAGGCAGAGTAAAAAGATAAATCCTCCGATTGTGAATAAGAAAAAATGAAACCAATAAACTCATTCATAATTTGAATTAGCCATTGAAAACCAATTTGTAAATACCGATTGTTAAACAGTTGTATCCAAGGTTTAAGTAAACAGTAATAAATGTATGGTTGGAGGATTAAGCGTAAATTATTCAGTCGGTGATTCCAACTAGAAATGTTATTCCACCAA